>DASVVZ010000378.1:0-4916 GCA_036389875.1 Pyrinomonadaceae bacterium | reverse complement strand
CCGCGCTACTCGGAGTTCGTTCCCGACATGGCAAGCTTGAGCGGATTCGGCATCCCCGACGCCGTGAAGCAGCAGAACCTGGCGGATTACCTTGAAGAGTTTGCTGCGAAGCCGGAGTTCGTCAACCGCTTCAGCGATGCGCTGCAGCCATCGCAGGCCGCTACGCTCATCAGCAAGCTGGAGCAAACGGCCGGCGTGACATTGCCTGCTACGGCCACTACGAACGCGAACCAGCCTCCGCAGTATGGCCGTCAGGAGCTAATCAACCTGCGAGCCAGCGGCACGTTCACCCTCGGACAAACGTTGAAGGCGTTCGTAGAACAGCAGCCTGTTTATGACTTCTACTTCCCCAGAGGACACGTCACGCTGCTGTACTTCGCGCATCTCAGGCGAGACCCTGACTTGAACGACCCGAACCTTACGGGCTGGAAAGACTGGGTGGATGTCTTCACAAACGGAAGACCGAGCGCGGGCATAGCCCCCAGAGACATTCATCACTTAATCTTCGGGTTCATCTACTCCGAAGAGTACAGGAAGAGATTCGGGCAACCGTAACCAAATCCGAATAGTCGGTTAAAGAGAGGGCAAGTATCACATGCTTGCCCTCTCTCTTTTTTTACAAGCTGAGAAGAGAGCAGGTGGCCCGCAATAGTAATTCCGAGCCGGAACAAGATAGAAGCTCAATGAAAACCTTGACTATGCCTGGCGCTCAGACTAATCTACGCTCCACGTTTTTATCGAAGCCATAATGTGGCTGCCCGGGATTTACCTGCCACCAGGCTTAATCTAAACTTTTCCACCAACAGACAAGACCCTCCGGTTTCGCATGATATACGCGAAATTCAAAGGCCCACACCCGCAAGAGGAGAGTAGATATGCCCCCCTTCGCCAAAGCTTTCACAACCAATGCTGTTGTCAAAAATCATAGAAACGAGCGGCTTGCGCGACCGATTTTTATAGGCGTAGCGGCACTGGCCGTTTTAGCGTCTCTCTGCTTGCTGCGTAGTGGCGGCGCGCCCGGCTCATCAATGAGCGCCGGAGCAGCGTTGCCCGAAGGTGCGCCGCTCGCGAATCAACAGGCGAGCCGGGCTTTCGGACAACTGCCACTCAGTTTTGAGGCTAATCAAGGCCAGGCGGGCGGTGCCGTGAATTTTGTGGCGCGCGGCGCAGGCTATACCCTTGCGCTCTCGCCCGCGGAGACGGTCTTCGCACTCTCTCGCAGGTCGGGTGAAGGCTCTCAGGGCGACGGGCCGTCGCAGGCCCTGCTGCGCATGAAGCTTGTAGGAGCGAACCGCGACGCGGCAGTCGAAGGCTTGAACGAATTAGAAGGCAAGGTCAACTACTTTATAGGCCACGATCCCTCAAGGTGGCGCGCAAACATTCCCACCTTCGAGCGCGTGCGATACACAGGAGTCTACGCGGGCATAGACGTGGTTTATTACGGCAATCAAAAACATCTTGAGTATGACTTTGTGGTTGCGCCCGGACGCGATACCGATGCCATCAGCCTCAGGTTCGAGGGCGCTGACAAGGTGAAGGTGGATGCGGTAGGCGACCTGCTGCTGACGCTAGGCGACGCGGTCATCCGGCAGCCGAGGCCCGTCGTCTATCAGGAAGCGGCGGGCGGAGCGCGGAGCGCGGTCGAGGGCGGCTATGCGTTGCAGCCGGACGGGAGCGTCGGCTTCCGCATCGGCGAGTACGACACAGCGCGTCCGCTCGTCATTGATCCCGTCATCGTTTACTCAACCTATCTCGGCGGCAACGATACCGAGATCGCCAGAGCCATCGCTGTTGACCCGTCCGGCAACGCGGTCATCACGGGCTATACCATCTCGTTGAATTTTCCGACGGCCAACGCCTTTCAGGCGTCGTTCAACGGTGGGGTGGGGTTTTTTGGCAACAGGGATGTCTTTGTCACCAAGATCAACGAGGCGGGCACCGCATTCGTCTATTCGACTTACCTCGGCGGCACGGGCGGCGAGGAGGCCAGAGGCATCGCCGTTGATTCGTCGGGCAACGCTTACGTGGCGGGCTTCACCGACTCAACAAACTTTCCCATCGCCAACGCTGTGCAAGCTTCAATGGGCGGCACTCAGGACGCTTTCGTGACGAAGCTCAACCCTGCGGGCTCCGCGATCGTTTACTCGACTTTTCTTGGTGGCGCGGGCGGCTTCGACGGCAGCAATAGCGCAGAGTTTGGCGAGGCTATCGCGGTTGATTCGTCGGGCAACGCCTACGTCACCGGCAGCACCTTCTCAAACAACTTCCCCCTGGTCAACGCCATTCAAGACACGTTCAAGGGCGGCTCCACAGACGCCTTCGTGACGAAGATCAACGCGGCGGGCAACGCATTCGTCTACTCGACTTATCTCGGCGGTAATGGCGATGCTGCCGTCAGCGGCGTCGGCGGGGAGAGCGGCAGGGGTATTGCGGCGGATTCTGCGGGAAACACTTACGTCACCGGAGAAACCAACTCCTCGACTGACTTCCCGCTCGCCAACGCCGTGCGAGGCACGTATGGCGGCGGCGCCACCGACGCTTTCGTCGCCAAGATCAGCCCGACGGGTTCGGCGTTCGTTTACTCGACTTACCTCGGCGGCGGCGCTCAGGATTCTGGCGAAGGCGTCAAGGCCGACGCGTCCGGCAACACATACGTCGCCGGATTCACCCTGTCAGGCACCTTCCCCGTGGCCAACGCCTTCCAAGGCACGAGCGGCGGCGGTCAGGATGCTTTCGTCACCAAGCTCGTCCCCGACGGCTCATCGTTCGTCTATTCAACATACCTCGGCGGCACTGGCCCTGATGCAGCCTCCGGCATCGCGGTTGATGCGTCCAACAGCGTGTATGTCGGCGGAACCACCGGCTCGCTCAACACCTTCCCCGTGCGCAACGCCAATCAATGCACGCGCAACGCCGGTTTTGACCTCTTCATCACGAAGTTCAACCCGGCGGCTACCGAGCTTATCTACTCCACGTATCTCGGCGGCAGCGGAGACGACATCAGCGAAGGCATCGCGCTCGACCCGTCCAACAATGCTTACGTGACCGGCAGGACCACCTCCGCGACCGATTTCCCCACGGTCAATCCAATCCAAACCATAAACGGCGGTGATCAGGATGCCTTCGTCGTCAAATTCAACAACACACTCCCACCGAGCGCATGCGCAACGCCGACACCGACACCCACGCCGACACCTACGCCAACACCAACACCGACACCAACTCCCACGCCTACACCGACGCCTACACCGACGCCAACTCCTACTCCTACTCCCACACCGACTCCTCAAGTGATTGGGTTGGCTGCTGCCACCGCCTCCATACGCGAAGATGCGGACAACACCCCGCAGCATTTCGCCTCTTTCACCATACAGGTGCAACGTACAGGGGACACTACGGCGGCGGCAACGGTTCAATTCTTTACTTCTGACCTGTCAGGAGGCAACGAGTGCGACCAGGTGACGGGAAAGGCGTCGCAGCGCTGCGACTACACACTGGAAGCAGGCACTCTGCGCTTCGCTGCCGGAGAGGCGAGCAAGACCATCTCCGTCCCAATCATCAATGACGGGTATGTAGAAGGCAATGAGGTCTTCACCATCAATTTAGCGAACCCCTCGGGCGGGACACTGAGCGGAAATACCCAGGCCACTATTACGATTGAGGATGATGATACTGTGCCGACGACGCCGCAGCAGAATCCTTACCTGAATAACAACTTCTTCGTGCGCCAGAACTATCTGGACTTTCTGGCCAGAGAGCCGGACGCCGCGGGCTTTGCCGACTGGACAAATGTGCTGAACAACTGCGGCCCCGAGAAGGGGTTCTTAGGCGCGCCAAAGACCTGCGACCGCGCGCACGTCTCGCACGGCTTCTTCGGCTCAGTGGAGTTTACCAACCGTGGGTTCCTCGTATACAGGATGTACGAGGTGGGGTTGGGGAGGCTTCCACGCTATGCGGAGTTTATGCCTGACATGGCTGCATTGAGCGGGTTTGATATTCCTGTAAGCCTTCAGGAACAGAACCTTCAGGACTATCTACAACAGTTCAGCACGAAGCCGGAGTTTACCAACAAATACTCGGATGCCTTGCAGCCGTCGCAGGCCGCTACGCTGATACAGAAGATGGAGCAGACGGCAGGCGTGACATTGCCTGCTACGGCGACTACGTTGCCGGGACAGCCACCGCAGTACGGCCGCCAGCAATTGATAGACCTTCGGGCCAATGGAACTTTCACGGTCGGTCAGACCCTTAAGGCGTTCGTAGAGCAGAAGGTTGTCTATGACAGGTTCTTCCCTCGCGCGCACGTCACTATAGAGTACTTCGCATACCTGAGGCGCGACCCTGATTTGAACGACCCCAACCTGGTGGGCTGGAATGACTGGGTGGATGTCTTCACCAATGGAGGCGCGCACAAAGGCAGGCCGGACATCGCCCCCAGAGACATACATCACCTGATATTCGGGTTCATCTACTCTATAGAGTACAGGAAACGATTCGGCCAACCCTGACCGAGGTTTGTTTTGAAGAAAAAATTCGAGGGCTGATTCTGCACAAGAATCAGCCCTCGAATTTTTTTCTTCACTGCTTGGCGTGCTCCTCTTAATCCACAACTCGCTTTTAGCTTTTCGGCGCGATATAGGTGCGGCGGGTTTTGACTACCAGCTCGCCCTGAGCCTTTTTCGCGGCCGGGTTAATTTCCAGCTTGAGCTTGCGCGTCGTGCCGTCTCGCTTCTTATTTGAAGAGACGAAGCCCAGCTGGTAGCGCGTCCGCAGGTGGTCTATTAAGGTGTTAAAGGCCCGGTCTAGAACCTCCGGCTTGTCGTCCAGCACTTCTCCGCCCGTCTCGTCCGCAAGCTCTTTGATGCTGATGCCCGGGACTTTGAATATTCTGCCGATGCGCGTGCCCAGTCGCGCTG
>DASVVZ010000377.1:0-12881 GCA_036389875.1 Pyrinomonadaceae bacterium | reverse complement strand
CAGCTCGCTGGAAGAGATAGCCAAGACTTTTCGCGGAAACGGCTATTCTCGCCTGCCCGTCTATCGCGAATCCCTGGACAACGTCATAGGCTTTATACACAGCAAAGACCTGACGCCTTATCTGCTCAAGCCCGAAGATTTCCGGCTTGAGCATGTCCTTCAAGATCCCCTCTACGTAGTGGACACTGCGCGGCTCGAAGACGTGCTCAAGCAGATGCAGAAGGCCAAGGCGCACTTCGGCTTCGTCGTCGACGAGCACGGCGGCATTGAAGGCATCATCACTTTGGAAGACCTGCTGGAAGAGATAGTCGGCGACATCTCGGACGAGCACGACGAAGAGGTCAACGAGCAGATTAGCGAGGAGCGCGACGGCACCTACCTGCTGGAGGGCGGGCTCGCCGTCCGAGACCTTAATCGCCGCCTGAGCCTGCACCTGCCCGAGTCCGAAGCCTACACGACAATCGCAGGCTTCCTGATGACCGAAGCGGGACACGTGCTTGCGCCGGGCGAAGTCGTCAAGCACAACGGCCTTCTCTTTCACATAGAGCGTGTGGAAAGACGCCGCATAGCCAGCGTCCGACTGGAACGCGTAGAAGAGCCGGAAGAGGCTCAAGAGACGGACAGCAACGGCAACGGCCAGGCGGGCGCGTAAACACAGAATGCGTGATTAAGGCTTTCTCCTGGTTCGCTCTCGTTCCCCTGATCCCTTCTCCCTGGATTCACCTTCAAGCCTGAGTAATGGTACAGTTGCCGGGAACAAATCTTCATTTCCGGGGACAGGAGTTTCTCTTTCATGAGCCTGATTGAGCAGATAGTGGCGCGCGAGATTCTGGATTCACGCGGCAACCCTACCGTCGAGGCAGAGGTGATGTTAATCGGCGGCGAACTTGGCCGCGCGGCCGTGCCCTCGGGAGCCTCCACGGGCGAGCACGAGGCCGTGGAGTTGCGCGACGGCGACAGGAAACGTTACGGCGGCAAGGGAGTTTTGAAGGCCGTAGGGAACATCAACAATGTGATTGCGGAAGAGCTGGAAGGCATGGACGCGCTCGACCAGGCCGAAATAGACCAGGCGCTCATAGAGCTGGACGGTACGAAGACGAAATCCAAGCTGGGCGCGAACGCTCTGCTGGCGGTCTCGCTCGCCACGGCCCGCGCCGCGGCCACTTATCTTGAGGTTCCGCTCTACAAATATCTCGGCGGGCCGAACGCGCGCACGCTCCCCGTGCCTCTGATGAACATTCTCAACGGCGGCGCTCACGCGGATAACAACGTGGACTTTCAGGAGTTCATGGTCGCGCCCGTCGGCGCAACGGATTTCCGCGAAGCCCTTCGCATGGGAGCAGAGATTTTTCACTCGCTCAAGAACGTGCTGAAGAAGCGCGGCTACTCCACGGGAGTGGGCGACGAGGGCGGCTTTGCTCCCAACCTGCGCTCGAATGAAGAGGCGATCGAGACGATTCTGGAAGCCGTCACGCAGGCCGGGTACAGTGCCGGAACGGACTGCTATCTTGCTCTGGACCCAGCGGCGAGCGAGTTTTTCGACGGCCGCGCCTACGTCTTCAAGAAGTCCGACGGGCGAAAGCTCGGGAGCGACGAGATGGTGGCCTTCTGGAAAGAATGGGCCGACCAGTATCCGATCATCTCTATAGAAGACGGCATGGCCGAAAACGACTGGGACGGGTGGAAAGCTTTGACCGACGAGTTGGGCGCGCGCGTCCAACTGGTGGGCGACGACCTCTTTGTCACCAACACCAGCTTTCTACAGAAGGGCATAGACCTGGGCGTGGCCAATTCGATTCTCATCAAGGTCAACCAGATTGGAACGCTGACGGAAACGCTCGACTGCATAGAGCTTGCGCGCACGCACGGGCGCACCGCCGTCATCTCGCACCGCTCGGGCGAGACCGAAGACTCCTTCATAGCAGACCTCGCCGTGGCCACCAACGCCGGGCAGATTAAGACCGGCAGCCTCTCGCGCACAGACCGCATAGTCAAGTACAACCAGCTGCTGCGCATAGAAGAAGACCTGCGCACGGCATCACGCTATCCCGGCCGGCTGGCCTTTCATCAACTGGTGAAGGCGGAAGCAAAGACGAGCGCGCAGGGGCGCACAAGGCGCGCCCGCGCAGCGAAACAGAAATAAGTGACGGGTGACAGGGGCCGGATGGCGGTGAAAGAAAGAGAACTTGCTTTTCTTTTACCCCAACCCTGTCACCCGTCACCTGATTTACGGAGTAAATCAATGGAGTGGCGGCGGGGCGATTATCTGATTAGCACAAAGAGGGAGCGGCTCGACTGGGATGTGATACACAACTACATCTCTAACGAGTCGTACTGGGGTAAGGGCAGGAGCATGGAGCGCGTCAGGCGCTCTGTGGAAAACTCTCTGCCGTTCGGCATCTACAAGGGCGACAGGCAGGTGGGCTTTGCGCGGGTGGTGACCGACTACGCCACCTTCGCGTGGATCGCAGACGTGTTCGTGCTGGAAGAGTTTCGCGGGCAGGGTTTGAGCAAGTGGCTGATGGAAGTCGTGCTCTCGCATCCCGAGTTGCAGGGCTTTCGTCGGTGGGTGCTGGCGACAAAGGACGCGCACGGTCTCTACCGCCAGTTCGGCTTCGCCGACTTGCTCAAGCCGGAGCGCTGGATGGAGCGGCACGACCCGCAGACGGAAGAGAAGCCCGACTACTGGTATAAAGCGCAGGAATAAGCAGCACGCAGTTTTCCGATTCGACTAATATCAAGGAGATTTTGGTGAACAAACGAGGGCCGCTCGCACTGATTATCATTGACGGCTGGGGCTACAGCCCCGAGCGCGAAGGCAACGCCATTGCTCTCGCCGACAAGCCTTTCTACGACGAGTTGAAGGAGAAGTACCCGCACACGCTGCTCGAAGCTTCCGGCTCTCGCGTGGGCCTTCCGGCGGGCATCATGGGCAACTCCGAAGTGGGCCACCTGAACATGGGCTCGGGCCGCGTCATACGCATGGACGTGTCGCGCATAGACTACGCCATTGAGACGGGTGAGTTCTTTCAAAACGAGGTGCTGGCGGCCACTATGGACAAGGCCAAAGAGCAGGACAAGCAGCTTCACCTGATGGGCCTTCTCTCGGACGGCCAGGTTCACTCGTCGCAGGAGCATCTGTACGCGCTGCTTCGCATGGCCAAAGAGCGCGGCCTCACGCGCGTATACATTCACTGCTTTGTGGACGGGCGCGACGTGCCGCCGATGTCCGCCTACGGCTACGTCGAAGCGCTTCAGGTACAGACAGCCAGGATCGCTTGCGGGCGCATAGCATCCGTCATTGGCCGCTACTATGCTATGGACAGGGACAAGCGATGGGAGAGAACCGAGCGCGCATACAATCTGCTGGTCAACGGCACGGGCGAGCGTGTGATTGACCCGGTCGAAGCCATCAAGCGCTCGTACGAGAAAAGCACTACGGACGAGTTCGTGGAGCCCATAGTGGTAGAGCGCGAGACGGGCGAGCCTGTGGCGACAATTGAAGACGGCGACTCCGTCATCTTCTTCAACTTCCGGCCGGACCGCGCGCGCCAGCTTACACGCGCTCTAACCGAAGGCGGCTTCGGAGGCTTTCCCACGCCGCACCGTCCTTCGGTAAACTTCGCCTGCTTCTCGCGTTATGACGAGACCTTCGGCCTGCCCGTGGCCTTTCCGTCGCACGAGCACAGGAACGTGCTGGCAGAGGTCTTCGCTCAGGCCGGCGTCAGGAACTACAGGATGGCCGAGACGGAAAAGTACGCGCACGTCACATACTTCTTCAATGGCGGAGTCGAGAAGGAGTACCCTTGCGAGCGCCGCCTGCTGGTGCCTTCGCCTAAGATTGCCACCTACGACCTTGAGCCTGAGATGTCCGCCTTCAAGGTCACGGACAAAGTCTTGCGCGCGATTGAAGAGGGCGAGACGGATGTCTTCATCGTCAACTTCGCCAACCCCGACATGGTAGGCCACACGGGCAAGCTGGATAAGACCATAGAGGCTTGCCAGTACATAGACACCTGCCTGGGTTGGATTACCAAAGGCATCAGGACCGCGCGCGGCACTACGCTGATTACAGCCGACCACGGCAACGCCGAGCAGATGATTGACCGCACGACGGGCCAGCCGCACACGGCGCACACTTCCAACCTCGTCCCCTTTCACCTGATAGACGAAGCTTCGCGCGGGCTCGCTCTGCGTGAAGGTGCGGCCCTGGAAGACGTAGCCCCGACAATCCTCGGGCTGCTCGGCGTGGAAAAGCCTGCCGAGATGACCGGCCGCGACCTGCGCGAAACTTAGAAACCGGGGTGAACTTCACGCTTCATCAAAATCGTATAGATGATGAAGGAGACTGTTAAGCCTTAATCCGTAATGAGCTTCGACCCGCGCAACATTTTAGTCATAGACTTCGGCCAGCTGGGCGACGTGGTCTTGAGCCTCCCGGCTCTGCGCGCCCTGCGCGAGAAGTTTCCGAAGGCGCGCATCACCGTGGCCGTCGGAAAGCCCGGCGCGCCCGTGGTGGAGCTTTCCGGCTACGCGGACGCTACCATCCCTGTTGACCGCGTGGCTCTGCGCGACGGGCCAAAGCCATGGGCCGTACTCGGCATCATGAAGCTTGTGAAGGAAGTCAGAAGCAAAGAGTTCGACTTCGTCATTGACCTGCACAGTCTATCGGAGACGAACCTGCTAGGCTTCTTCTCGGGCGCTTCGCACCGTCTCTTTGCGCGCCGCCCCGGCCGCTCTCTGGACTTTCTCGCGCGCTTCGACACGCGCCCGCCCGTAGAAGAAGGGGCAAAGCACGCGGTCGACCGCTACCTGGACGTGCTGGCCCCGCTCGGCATCCGTAATGCTCCGCGAATGCCGCGCCTTCGCGCGCGCGCCGAAGACGACCGGGCGGTGGAAGCGATGCTCAAAAAAGCGAAGGCCAACACGGGCACGCCGCTGATAGGTCTTTTTCCGGGCGCGGGCCACCCGAGCCGCCGCTGGCCGCTCCACGGCTTTCGCGCGCTCGCCGATATGCTCACCCGCAACGACGAGGTGAGAATAGTGGTCTTCGCCGGGCCTGAAGAGCGCGAGTTGGTCTCGGAGGTGAAATCGAATTTCCCGCGCCAGACGATCGTCTTCGACCGGCTGACGATTCCGCAGCTCGCGGCAGCCATGTCGCGCCTCTCCGTCCTTGTCAGCAACGACACCGGGCCAATGCACATCGCCGCAGCCGTAGGCACCAGCGTCGTGCTGCTGCTTGACCGCCGCGCCCCCCACACGTTTCTCCCCGTCGAAGGCCGACACCGCGTCATACAGCGCGCAATCGGCGAGATAACAACCGAGGAGGTTTACGGGGCCGCGCGCGAGCTGCTGGTCGCCGGACGCACAGAAGCTCTCTTTGCCACCTAAATCAAGCATGAAAAATCTGATGTCAGGCAGACGACCGCGCCCGCTCCTTGTCTCCGGCGCGCTCAGTCTTCTAATCCTCTTCGTCTTTGCGGCAGAACGCCTGCCGGCCCGCCTGTCAAAACAGGAAGCCGCCGCTCCGGCGCAAACAGGTGAGGCTGAAGCCGGAACAAAATCCGACCGACAGGCTTCGACTTCCCGCTCGGCAGTAGAGCTGGGCCGAAGGATTGACGAGGCTATAGAGGGAAGCGAGTTTCGAGCGGCGCGATGGGGCGTCTACGTCCTGAGCCTTCGTGACGGGCGAGTGGTCTACGCGCGCGACGCTCAGAGACCCTTTACGCCCGCTTCAAACATGAAGGCTTACACGACGGCCGTTGCGCTGGACACTCTCGGCGCGGATTATCGCTGGCGAACCTCCGTCTACGCTTTGAGCGAGCCGGACTCGGGCGGCACTATCAACGGCGACATCGTTCTCTACGGTCGCGGCGCGCCCGACCTCTCTTCTGAAGCGAAAAGGGATGCTCCGGACTATCTGGCAAAGCTTGCCGACGATATGTACAGGCGCGGCGTGCGGCACGTGCGCGGCGACCTCGTCGGCGACGAGAGTTACTTTCGAGGCGAGGCTCTGGGCGACGGCTGGCTCTGGAACGACGTACAGTGGTACTTCGGCGCGGAGGTGAGCGCCCTGACCGTCAACGGTAACGAAGCGACCCTGACCATTACGCCCGGCAAAGCGAGTGAAAGAGCCGCCGCCAGGGTGGAGAACGACGGCGGCTACTTTAATCTGACGAACGATGCCAACACGAGCGCTCGCGGCTCCTCGCTCACCATAGGCGTCACGCGCGGCCTCTCGGACAATAACCTGCGCGTCTGGGGAGATTTTCCCGCCAGTGGCAGCAGCTACAGCGTGCGCATCTCCGTGCACAACCCTGCGCTCTGGGCCGCCAGGCTTTTCCGGGAAGAACTGCGCGCGCGCGGCATCACCGTTGACGGCGAGGCCAGGGCGAGAGACGCGCGTGTGGCCCCGGAAGAAAGATTCGAGCCAGAGCGCGGCGTCGAGCTTGCCTTCGTCAACAGTAGAACGCTAGGAGAGATTGCCAGGGCCACAAACAAGTTCAGCATAAACATCAACGCGGAGCTTATCCTGCGAACCCTGGGGAGAGAGCGCAGGGACGCAGCCCCCGACCCGGACCCCGTCAGGATGCGTATTCGCGGCGATGACGAAGCCGGCACAAGCTTCATTCGCCTCTGGCTTGAGCGAAACGGCATAGGAACGGCGGGCATGTCGCTTCACGACGGCTCCGGCCTCTCGCGCCTGGACATAGTCACACCCGAGGCCACTGCGCGCTTACATGCCGCTATGGCTAAATCGGCTGCGTCCAAAATCTTTCGTGACTCGCTCCCCATAGCAGGGCGAGACGGCACGCTGTCGGGCCGTCTGGGCTCCACCGGAGGCCGCATACAGGCCAAGACCGGGACGCTCTCTTATAACAACTCCCTGTCCGGCTACGTCCTGGCGGCGGACGACGAGCCTTACGCCTTCGCGATTATCTGCAACGACGAAACCGCGCGAGGCAGCAGCATCGGCGTCATAGATGCCATCGCGCATCTATTGGCCGATTACCGCGAAGCTCGCTGAGCAAGCTTCAATTTTCAAGCAAATTGTCAGAACAATCGCTGTTGGCTCATGTTTGCCATAGACAAACCATGTCAACTTCTGTAATATGAGGTTGCTGCTTCTCAGGCGGCAGCGTTTTGCAGGGCTATCCTAGACCGGCACACAAAAAGGGCTCTTCCGGGCCCGCCGATTTCTTCACATATAAGGCTGGCCGATGCCTGAAATACCCGTTTTACAGCTCTAGCCGGAGCCCGTGCGCTAAGTAGGCTGGTTCTCTCTTTTTGCTTACCCGCGCCCGGCCACCAGGCTGAGGCCGCCCAACTTGATGCCAGATGAATTTCTTCCAGGAGTGACGACAATGTCGAAACGAATCCTGCTTTCCCTAAGCATTCCCCTCTTACTGGCCTTCGCGCCTTCTGCTGTAGGGCAGGCTGGGCGAACGGGCGCGCGCTCTATAGCGGGCCAGCCCCTGCTTTCGCGCCTGGCGGGCGGCAGCAGCGAAAGAGAGCAGGACGGCTTGAACGGGCCCGTGCGCAGAGTCCGCACGGAGACGGCCAAGATTTCAACGAAGAACGGCAAGCTGGTTGAGGGCCAGCGCGTGACGCTGGAGGTCGCCGCCTACGACATCAGGGGCGGGAAGATAGAGAACGCTTATTTCCCTGTTTCCGGCGCAGCCGTCACGGGCAAAGAGGTCTACAAGTATGACGACAAGGGCAACATAGTCGAGATGACCTTGCAGGACGAGAAGGGGACGCTGCTCAGCAAGGAGACATACACGTACGAGTTCGACCAGTTCGGCAACTGGATTAAGATGACTACTTCGGTAGCCGTCATAGAGAACGGAAAGCTGACGTTTGAGCCTACGGAAGTCACCTACCGCACCATCAGCTACTATCTGGACGAAGCTACGCTCGCAAGAATGAGCCAGCCTGCGCAAGCGCCAGCCGCTAACCAGGCCCCGACGGGCGGCGCAGCCAATGCGGGAGCAACCGGCACGCTCACAGCAAACAATGCTTCCAATAGCAATGCTCTGACCGGCAATTCTTCCGCGCCTCGCTCCAACGTTCAGCCGAACACTTCCGTTCCATCAAAGCCCGTCCCGCAGACGAGAGAGTCGTCTAACAATTCTTCGCCTGTCACCAGCCAGCAGTCACAGGCAGCTAACAACAGGCCCGCGGCTTCCCCGGATTCTTCAAGACAGCCAACCGTGCAGCCTTCTACAGCGCCCGGTGCCAACTCTTCGGCTCCGGTGGTTAAGACCAGCGCACCCGTAAGCGAAAGGCCGGCGGAGACGAAATCCGGCGAAGAGATGGCGACCCGCCCCGTGCTGAAGCCGCTACTCAAGCCTGTTTCGGGCGGCGTGCTCAACGGCAAGGCCGTCAGCCTTCCCAAGCCCGCCTATCCGCTCGCGGCCAAGAGCACGCGCATGAGCGGTGTGGTGGTCGTGGAAGTGGTCATAGACGTTAATGGGAAAGTCATCTCGGCGCGCGCAGTGAGCGGCCCGGGACTATTGCAGCAGGCAGCAGTGCAGGCGGCTTATCAGGCCAGGTTCTCACCGACCACGGTTTCAGACCAGCCGGTCAAGGTCGTGGGAACCATCAGCTACAACTTCGCGCTCTCACAATAGCGGAGCCGGAGTCACGGGTGAGCAAGCAGGGTTTATCAGATAAAGTTCCCGTCCAGGGATTCGGGAGGATTGGATTTACATGGCATTGAGCGGACAACTGAGCGATCTTTCGCTGGCAGAGCTGATAGAGTTCTTCTGCAACCAGCGCAAGACGGGGCGGCTGAAGATTGCATACCAGCGAGCGCCCGGCTATTTCTACTTCGACCGGGGCGAGTTGGTTGACGCCAAGATAGGAGCGCTCATAGGCGTGGACGCTGTCTATTACGCGCTGACACTGGAGAACGCTTCCTTTAAGTTCAGCACTGCTTTCGAGGCCACGCGCCGCACGATTCACCAGCCATGGGCTCACGTTGCGCTCGAAGGCTTGCGCCGTCTCGATGAAGGCGTCACGCCGAAAGAGGCTTTTCCCGAAGGCATGCTTCTGGCCCACGACGACGAGCCGGAAGACGACGACGTAAAGGCGCCGGAGAGAGCTGCTGTTTCAGAGAAGGCTTCCCCTTCGGAGAAGGCATCGGCTTCCATCAGCGCGGAGCCGGAGCAGTCACAAGCGCCGTTACAGCTTACCGTCGAAAGCTCAAGCCAGCAGGGGCGCAGCCGCACGCTTGTTTACGCTGCCGTCATCGCCGCCCTGGTCTTGAGCGTCGCGGCCATAGGCTTTCCCGCAGGCTGGTACGGCAAGCGCAAGTCTCTCGCGGCCACTCCCGCTGCTGCCGCGCCCGAAGTTAAAGCCGAAAGCTCAGCGCCTATCATAACCGAGAACAACCAGACGGATTCTTCCACGGCGCCGACTGAAGAGGCTCAACCCGGCTCAACCGGCATCGCTGCGAGCGACGCGAACAACCTGGCGTTGCGTCAGCAGCAGGAGCGAGAAAGAGAAGCTCGCGCAGCTTATCTTGCGGCGCAGGAGCGAGAGCGCGCACAGCAGGCCGCAAGGCAGAGCCAGACGCTACAGTCTCAGCCGGCACCGGCCAACGCGGGCGAAGTGAAGAAGCCTGAAACGCCCGCACCCGCTCAGAAGAGAACGGTCACGGTGCAGGTCACTTATGACGAGAACGGGCGCGTCACACAGGCTTCGGGCGGCGACGGCATGTCGCAGCGCATAGCCCGCCAGAAGCGTTTCCCCACAGGCAAACCCGGCACGGCCACCGTCACCATCCCCGTCAACTAAAGAAGCGAAAAGTAAAAAGGTAGAAGAGAGAGAAGCAAGCTTGCTTCTCTCTCTTCTACCTTTTTACTTTTCGCTTATCTCTGGCCGACCAGACCCAGCATGACGAGCAGGGCGCGCTTGAGGCCGGTTTCGCGCCCGCGCGGGTCGAACCACTCCTCAAGAGTGTGCGAGTTGCCGCTTGCGCCGCCCGTGCCGAGCGTGACCGCGGGTATGCCGAGAGAGATTGCTATGTTGGAGTCTGTGGAAGAGCGGTCCAGGCGCGGGCGAAAGCCGAAGGCGCGCGTAGCCTCTTCGGTGACGCGCACCAGCGCGGCATCAGCCGGAGTCTCGCCCGAAGGGCGGTCTCCGATCAACTTCATATCCAGCTCAAGCGGCGGGTCGCCTGCGCGCCGCCCGGCGTTCTCGTCGTCGACCGCTTCGCGCGTGGCGCGGCGGAAGAAAGCGTCCAGCCGCAGCAGCTCTTCGGACGAAGCGCTTCTGAGGTCGACGTCCATCAGGGCTTCGTGCGGGATGACGTTGACGCTCGCGCCGCCTTCTATGCGCCCTACGTTGAAGGTCGTGCGGGGCTCGGTCGGTGCCGGATAGGAGGCCAGTCGCGCTACCGCGCGGCCAAGAGCGTGTACGGGATTTGCCGCGCCGAAGTCTCCCCATGAATGGCCGCCAGTGCCGCGAAGTCGCACGCGATAGCGGCGAGAGCCGAGCGCAGCGTGCGTGATGCGCTCTATGCCGGGGCCGTCGAAGCTTATGAAGGCGTTCACTCGTCCGGCCCACTCGCCTTGAGTTAAGAGATAACGCGCGCCGCGCAGGTTCCCTTCGCCTTCTTCTCCGACAGTGCCTACGAAGAGCAGCGAGCCTTCCGTCTGAATCGAACAGATTTCCAGAGCGCGCAAGATGGCCACAAGCGCGGCCAGCCCGCAGCCGTCGTCTGCTATCCCAGGCGCAAGCAGCCGCCCGCGCTCGCGCCTGACAGTGAAGTCCGTGCCGGGAGGAAAGACCGTGTCCAGGTGTGCGCTGACCACCAGCAGAGGCTCATGGCTCGCGCCCGCCCGCAGGGCCACGCAGTTGCCTTCTTCGTCCAGCTGCGCATCTCTTAATCCGTATTGACGAAACTTTTCTGCCAGGTACAGGGCGCGCTCGCGCTCGCCGAATGGCGGCGCAGGGATTGAGCAGATGCGCGCGTGCTCGTCCGTTATCTCTGACGCCCGCTGGTCAAAAAACTGGAAGGCCCTGCGCACGCTCTGCGAGCGAAGCAGCTCCCCGATGACATGTTCCGGCGCGAGCGTGATGGTAGAAGACATAAACTCCAGAAGTTAAACCTTGAAATCCTAGCTCATCTTATAGTCAGGGTGAGCGAATACGATGAACGCTCAGCCTTGCCCGTTTGTCTAATAACCTTTACGAAATAATCTCCAGTCGCGGGCGCTGGCCCTGACCATGTACGCCCATTGTATTTAAACTTATAATCCACTCCGTCAGGGGCGCGCAGGTCAAAGAGGGCCGATCGATCGGGTTGGGAAGTCAAAGTGATTGTGAGCTGCTGGCCTTTGCGGGCGGCGAATACGTATTCCGCCTGCACATCGCCACGAATTTTACCTTTGACCTTCGCGCTGGTCGCGCCACGCTTGATCTCTATACGCAGAGGCTCAGCCTTCCCTCCATTCTGCGCCACAGTCACCGTCGAAAGACATAATAAAAGTATAGGCAGAGAAGCTTTGATAACCTCTTTTATCTTCACTCTCTTTCCCCTTTAAACCAACTGCATAATCTCGTCTTCTTCGAGGACTCCGGTTGACTGTTTGGCGTGGTCGTAGATGCGCGAGACACGCTCTTCGTCTGCCTGAAGGCCGCGCGTTTCCAGCCAGTAGATGACGTTTGATTTTCCCGACATCGGGCCTATCTCTATCTTCTGCTTGAGGCCGAACAGGTGCGCGGGCACGCCCGAATAAACCATGTCGGCCAGCTCCGAATCGCCCTTGCGGTAGCTCTTAATCACGGCAGCCGCGTGAACGCCCGTGGCCGTGCGAAAAGCGTCTCGACCGAAGACGGGATAGTTGTAGGGAATCGTCCAGCCGCAGCTCTGCGCGGCGACGTTGCAGTACTCGCCCAGCCGAGAGAGGTCGTTGTCAATCCACCCCATCAGCTTAAGATTAACCAGAAGCTGATCCATGGGCGTGTTGCCTACCCGCTCACCCACTCCGAGCGCAGAGCCGTGAACCTGATCTGCCCCGCCTTCTATGGCGGCTATGGAGTTGATGACGCCGAGCCCCCTGTCCTGATGGCCGTGCCAGTCCAGGCGAACCCCGCCGCCTTCGTCCTCTATAATCTTTTTGACGAACTGTACGACAGAGCGCGCCCCGTCGGGCGTGGAGTGTCCTACGGTGTCGCAGACGCAGACGGCGCGGGCGCCCGCGCGTATCGCCGCCGTGTAGAGAGCGCGAATCACCTCAGGGTCTGCTCGCGTGGTGTCTTCGGTCACATACATCACGGGCAGGCCCTCTTTGACGGCGAAGGTGACGGCCTCTTCCGTGAGCTTCAAAAGCTTGTCGAGCGTCCAGTCCTCCGCGTAGAAGCGTATCGGGGACGAGCCTATGAAAGTGCAGGCTTCTATGGGTATGCCCGCGCGCTGCGAGATGTCCACAATCGGCTGGATGTCGTTGACGTGCGTGCGCGCGGCGCAGTTCGGGCGTATGCGAAGCTTCTTGTCTACAATCTCTTTGGCGAGGCGCTCTACTCCCGCGGCGTGCGTCCCGCCTGCGCCCGGCAAGCCTATGTCGGCCGTATCTATGCCGAGCGCGTCCATCAAATGCAGCAGCTCAATCTTCTTCTCCACGGGCGGCTCGCATACGGATGGCGATTGCAGCCCGTCGCGCAACGTTTCGTCGTCGAAGCTGATGCGACGCCCGGGCGGCGCTGTACGCGGCTCTATCTGGTTCCAGTCATAAATCAATTTATCGGCAGACACTTTTTGAACACCTCATCTAAAACTTAAAGCTCTTCTCAAATGCTTTTAATGGTAGAAGGGATTACAACAAGCGGTAAGGGGAAAGTCAAGCAAGGGGAAAACAGGGGATGGGGTTCAG
>DASVVZ010000376.1:0-6666 GCA_036389875.1 Pyrinomonadaceae bacterium | reverse complement strand
GGCGGCACGTTGTAGCCGCCCGTCCAGATGAAAGCGGACAGCCCTTCTTCTTTAAGCGCCCTGGCGCGAGCCAGAAGGCCGGGCATCGTCTTGGTGGTGGTATCAACGCCAAGACAGCCGACGACGGTCGTGATGCCCGCCGAGATGATTTCGCCCGCGTGTATCTCGGGCGTCTGTGTGGCGAAACCCTCCTCGCCGCTCCCGCCTGCGATGTGTTCATGCGGGTCTATGAGGCCCGGTGTCAGAACGCAGCCCGATGCGTCTATGAGGTCAAGCTCAAGGCCCAGCGCTTCGACGGCGCGGCGGTTAAGGTCGCCGATCTTTCCTATCGTTTTATCGATGAGCAGCACAGAATGCCGCCCAGCGGGCTTCGGAACGTACAGCTCTGCGTTTTCTATCAATGTCAGCATCGCACTATATTTTTATAGCCTGCTACGGAAACCCATGAGACCTGCGCTTAACTCTTTGAGCTTTACGCCGCTGGCCGGGACGAGTCTCAAAAGCTCAGATACCCGCCAGCTTTGACTCCATTATCGTGTAGACGGGCTGTGCGCCCACTTCACACAGCAGTTCAAGCACAGGAGCCAGCTTATCGTAGAAGACGACTACCACCTGGCCGTCCTCCATCCCTTCAATCTCTGAGCGTAGTGCTTCGATCTCGTCAAGGACGATGCGGCATTCCGTAACGGGAGATTCGTCGCTGACGGCCTGGCACAGGAGGCGTGCGACCTCGCCGCACTCGCGCCCGCGAAGATCTTCGTCCTCCTTGATGATAACGCGGTGAAAGCCACGCGCGGCCACGCGGCCCGCCTCTTCTATGACCGAGTCATCGCGGTCTCCGGGGACGCCTATGATACCCGTGACCCTCCGGTCTTCCCATTTGGCGGCCATGCGACAGATGGCATCGAAAGCGGCCGGGTTGTGGCCGTAGTCAACCATCACAAAGCCGCGGCCGACCCCGTAAAGATTAGCGCGGCCCGGGTTATCGCTGGTGCTTCTGAAGCTCCGCATCGAAGAGGCAACCTGGTCTACGGTTAAGCCGTAAGCCCGGGCGGCCGCGACCGCTGACAGGAGGTTAGCGACCTGAAATTCGGCCGCGCCGTTCATCGTCACGGGGATGTCTGAGACTCTCAGGATTTCGTGCTGCTCTATCCCGTCCGCTTCGATGACTCGGCCGTCACGTACGAAATAGGCTGTCCCGCCCTCGGCCCTATGCGTTTCAATGAAGGGGCTGTCCTCGAGAATAGAGAAATAGACCAGCCTCCTTTCGGGCTCGCGCACCCTCCGTATTTCCGTCAGCCTTTGAAGATGCTCGTCATCGGCGTTCAATATGAGCGTGCCGCCTTCGCGGACGCGCTCGGCTACAAGCGCTTTTATCTCTACAATGTCTTCGACCGATTCAATGCCATCCTGACCTATGTGGTCGGGGCCTATGTTGGTCATAACAGATATGTCAGACCAGTCGTAACCTAGTCCGCGTCGCACGATGCCGCCACGTGCTGTTTCAAGCACGGCCACCTCCACCCCCTTTTCCCCGAGCACCGTCCTGGCGGAGACGGGGCCCGTAGTATCGCCTTCGGCTATCATCTCTCCGCCTATCCAGATGCCGTCCGTAGTAGTCATGCCTGTGGTAAGACCGGATTCTGCGAGCGCGTGTTCGATCATGCGCGTGACGGTCGTCTTGCCGTTGGTGCCGGTGATAGAGATGATGGGGATTCTGCCCCGCGTGCCTGCCGGAAAGAGCATGTCGACGATAGCGCCTCCGACGTCCCTCGGCTCGCCTTCGGTCGGGAACTGGTGCATGCGAAGGCCGGGCGCCGCATTGAGTTCTATCACGCCTCCGCGCTTCTGCCCCTTCATTGGAAGACTTATGTCCTCTACGACCAGGTCGACGCCGCAGATGTCCATTCCCAGAAGGTTCGCAGCGCGCACGCAGAGGCGCGTTATGCCCGGGTGTACCTCGTCCGTCACATCCCTCGCAGTACCTCCCGTGGAGAGATTAATCCCGGCGCAGAGCATGACCATCTCTCCGGCTTGAGGCACGTTGTCCATGCCGATTCCTTCCTTGCGCATGAAGGCGAGCAAAATGGGGTCGTCAGTCTTGATTTTCGTCAGAGGCTTCTCATGTCCGTCGCCCCTGAGCGGGTGTTGATTCTCTATCTCTATTAACTCCGCGACTGTATGCACGCCGTCGCCTCTAACGTGACACGGGACCCGCTCGCTAGCCGCGGCGACGTGCCCGTCAACTACCAGCACCCGGTAGTTACGCCCCTCAAACTGTTCTTCCACCAGGACGTCGCTTGAAAACTCTCCGGCGACGGCGAAGGCGTACGTGACCTCTTCAGGTGTGGTTAAATTCAGGGAAACACCCTTTCCCTGCCGGCCGTCCAGGGGCTTGACGACTACCGGCGTGCCCAAGTCTTCCATGGCCTTGACGGCTTCGTCGGCGCTTCTAACAATTTGCCCCAGCGGCACGGGGATGGAAGCCCTGTTGAGGAGGGACTTGGTAAGGTCTTTATCACCGGCCACCTCCATGCCGATGGCGCTCGTGCCGTCGGTCATTGCGGCCTGGACGAGGCGGCGATGTTTTCCGTACCCGAGCTGCACCAGACTATCTTCGTTGAGACGCATGAAAGGGATGCCGCGTGTTTTGGCGGCCGTCACTATGCTCTGCGTGCTCGGCCCCAGTTCCGTATCGGCGGCGATGCGGCTGGCTTCCCTTAACCTCTCCTCGAGCTGGTATGGCTCATCCCTCACCAACGCCTTGACCAAATCAACAGCCACCTCCAGGAGAAAGCGCATCCCGTATTCCGCCTTGTACTCGACGATGACGTTATAGAGGCCGGGGGCGCCCGCGTACCTGGCCTTCCCGAAGTAAGAGGGGATGCCTGCGCCTTCGGATAGTTCAAGGGCGATATGCTCCGTGATATGAGCGAAATAGGTCCCGTCATGAAGGCGTTCGACAAAGCCGCCGGGGCGCCCCTTCGAACAGCGATGCTCATGAATGCCCGGGAGCCTTTCCAGCAGGCGCTCGTTGAACCCGTCAATCTCAAGGCTCTCTTTATCTGTCAGATCCTCAAGGTCGAGTCGCATGACGAGGACAGGCCTGTGGCTAAAAATATTAGGCCCGGCGAGAGTTCTGATTCCTTCTATTCTCATCAGTTCACCTTGGCAGCACTTACTCTTTTTAATGACCGGTTAATTATACGGGCCTCTCTTTCTGCGCCGTATATCATCATCAAAGCCCCCTCGCTTCTACAGACACGACCATCTGCGCACTACGTAGGACTTGCTCGGAGCCGCTCAATATACGCCTCAGCGGGCCGGTAATCTCGCTGGGCGAAAGGCCTGCCGTCGCGACCTGATAGTAAAGGGACTAAAAGTTGTGATGTCTCTTCCTGTCGATAAGCATTACTTTAACCGACCTGCATGCCTGAGCTTTCGACGCGTATATGCCGCCGAAGCTTCCGCCTGTGATCGCTACATTAGGGCTGCTCTATTCTTTATTCACAGTTCTGATATCGCAATCAACAATTCAAACCGGAAATACGATCTTTCCCCTCTTCAATTTCAGCAACGGCACTAAGACCAGGGCGCTCGGGAAAATAGATAGAATACATTCAACCCGCGGGCTGCACAGTACGTTGTCGAACTAAGAGCATCAAACCTCTTAATCGGTTTTGATGAATTCTGGGAGAACAGATCACACTTACTCGCGCGAGAGGGGTTTTGAGGAATGGGCCTATTTTCTATAAAAAGATTTAAGGAGATAGGGGACATAAAGTTGTAACAGTAGATGAGGCAAATTACTCGTGGGGGAACTCAGAAGCTCTGTTTCTTGGGGGAGAGCAGGGCATCTAGACAATAAGAAGACGGCGGGCCGGACTTGGGGGAGGATGGCTCGCCTCTTTTTATGCCCATTTTTAGTTTAGATTCCACTGAACTGTCACAATCACAAGGGCGTGCCGCGGAAAGTTAACAAGAAGCACGCTCTATCTTTTTGGGCGGCCGACTGCGGCAACTTTGAAGCGGCAAAGAAACTTTACACCTTATCCGTTTTCCGGGGCAGGCTCTTTAACATAGCCTTCCACCGTCCGTTATTTAATTTCCCGACCCGTGTCCTTCAAATCTTCGATACGCCAGCGAGTCGGAATCCCCTTGCTCATTAACCTTCCGTCTGGATGTGCCCGGTACTCCGCAATCCCATAACTCTTCCACTTCTGGGGAGAGTAGAGGCTACAGCCGCGCTCGCTGAGCCTGCCTGCGACCAGCTCTCTCCCGTCAGGGAGCATGTAGATGGCTCCCTCTTTTAAGCGCGGGCTCCGCCGCACCGAATTATTCATGGAAAGTGATTAAGCAGCCATGCTGGCCGCCAGCGGTTTGATGTGAACCAGTACGGATTCCGTGCTGCATAGTACGGACTGCTCGTGAATGCGGGCGAGAAGTACTTTCACCGCGAGATTACTTTGAGCGTGGCCGAAGGTGAAATGGAAACTGTCAGCCGGCGCGGGACTTCGCCTGAAGGTTCTGATTCTCTCCTGAAACTCTAGGGCCTCTGCGATCGGCGCAAAGTCAGTAAAGAGATTTCGCCCCTCTGCGTCTATGGCAGAACAGCTGTACGGGCCGTCTCTATACGGCTTGAAGTAGAGAACAGTGCCGCTCGCGTCCAGTTCCAGTAGTCCGATAGGAAGCATGTTCAGCGGGGATTTATTCTGCATTTTTGTACCCGTCTTTGAATATGAACACACACGCCTACAGAGTGTCAGACGGGGTGCCGGGGCAAAAAGTTTTGGGATTAAAAAAGGCCGACGGCAGGTTTTCCGGAGTCCTTCACAAGACTCCCCTGCCGTCAGCCACCCTGCTTGTCCTGTGAATGTAAAGCAGTTTAATAGATATCCTGCAATCGGTCTGTACACAAATGTACCGAAGCTCAATAAAAAGGCCGACGCTATCCACCATTACAGTAAGGGCGTGAGGGACTGGGTTAATGTGGGATTACCGGTCGAATTAGGCCCCGATTAAAGAAGAGAGGGTGCACGCCCTTAGTGTTTCTATGTCTGATGTCAGACCTAATGTGTTATCCTCCTTTCGCGAAACAGCATGTCTGATGTGAAGACCTGTGGAAGAAGGTCTATCAACAACTCAGGGGTTATACTAAGAGAAAGGATCCTCTTCCTATGTCTACCCCGTCCTCGCAACCTCAACAGCCGGAAAACAGAATTATTGCGGCGCTAAACAGCACGAGTTATCAACACCTCTTATCTCAACTGGAGCGTGTCACTCTTCCACTGGGTGAAGTTATCTACGAGCCCGGAGATCATATTGATTACGTCTACTTCCCCGAAACTGCTGTCTTCTCCATGCTCTGCATGATGGAGAACGGCGACACGGTGGAAGTCGGCCCCGTTGGGCGTGAAGGGATAGTAGGGCTGAACATCTTTTTCGGGGCAAACACGACCCCGACAGAGCTGGTCGTGCATGTCGCCGGAACGGCCATGAAGATAAAGGCTGAACTGTTCAGGCAGGAACTTCGCTCTGAGAGGAGCGTACTGCCTCATCTGTTGTTCCGCTATTCGCAGATGCTACTGGCCATGACCGGCCAATGCGCGGCCTGCAATAAACTTCATTCCTTAGAGCAACAACTCGCCCGATGGCTCCTGATGATGCATGATTATGTGGGCAATGAGTTGCTACTGACCCATGATCTGATTGCCCTGACATTAGGCGTGAGACGGCCGGGCATTTCAGAATCAGCCCTTTTGTTTAAGCAGGAGGGGCTGATTAATTACCAGCGTGGGCATATTCAGATGCTTAGCAGGCAAGGTCTGGAGGCTAAGGCGTGCGAGTGCTATCGGGTTATCAGAGAGGAATATGAGCGCCTGTTTGCTGACTTACCCAGGATTTCAGCCTGACATGCTCTATCCGGGCGTAGATGAAGTGACCGCTCCCGAGTCTGCTTACGTACACACTTTAGCTCATTTAGGTGATAGTATTACTGATCTGTTCTTTTAGGATCCATCATTCGGCATCAGGATGAGAAACCCCCTAGCTTCTCCCTCTGGCGTCTGCTGTGTTTTACATGAGCGACTTTTAAGAAGAATCATGATGCAGGAAGAATCCGACTCTAATAACACCAAAACCATTTTTCTAATAGAAGAAGATGACGATGCGCGCCCTCAACTGAAGAGGAATCTTCGAGAGCAAGGTTATCGTGTGCTTGTAGCGGCCGCTCTTGAAGACGCGCTTGAGTGGATAAGCGTCACCCAAATTCCTTCCGATTTAGTTTTAATCAATCTGGTAGGCGCAAGCGTCGAAGAGGCTTTGATTGCAGGACGCCAGATACGCTCCCACGCAAAATATGATGGTCACACTCCGCTTGTAGTGGTGCCTGAGAAGATTCCGGAAGAGTTACAGGGCACTGACGAAAATGTGGATGGTAATGATTGGGTCTGCTACTACGACGACGCATCACAGTTGCGGGAGCTTATCAGGCGACTGACCGGCAAAGATTCGGCAGAGAAACCATAATGAGAATTATCGGGCTCCGAAAATGAAAAAGAGTGGGCGTTAGGGATGTCTACTCTTCTCCTCTTCCTTTTAGGTTACTGTTAATAAAGCTCCCCGCCGCTGCCGCCTCTCCCGCTGGGGTCAAAGTCTCCCGCACCG
>DASVVZ010000375.1:0-4812 GCA_036389875.1 Pyrinomonadaceae bacterium | reverse complement strand
TCCCAGCCCATGGGGCAACGTGGATGGCGATGGCCTGGAACACCCCGGTGGTGGCGAGCGACAGAGCCGCGACCAGAAAAGCAAGGAAGAAGAGGGCGAGCAGCGGCAGAAGGCTGCCCAACAGCCCCGCCAACTTGCCCGTCCCCGCCTGCTCTGCTTCATTGGCAGGCGTCTTTGAACTGCGTCCGACGAGCAGCGCGATGAGGCCCGAAAGTCCGCCGAGCGGAGCGAGCACAGTAGGGATTTCCAGCAGGGCTATGGGGCCGAAGATGACCAGCACATGCGCGACGCTCCAAACGATGATTGAGATAATGACCCATGCCCCGAGTCTGGCCCACCACTCGCGGTCTTCGTCCTCGACGAACTTGAACCTGCTGGTGCTCGTCAATCCTATGAAGATGACTATGGCCAGCAGGAAGACCAGCAGGAAGAGGGGCACGGCGAAACAGATGTACAATTCCGTTTTCCAACTCAGCCACGTCGGCGTCAGCCAGTCGAACGACGTGTTGTAACCGATGACGGGCGAGCGAGAGGTCTGTGCCAGCCCATAGAAGAGCGTTCCGCCAATTAATCCGACGACAACGAGTCCTACCAGTTCAAGCAGGTTTGTCTCGCTCAGCCTGCCGGGGTAGAGACGCTTGAGGACGACCGAGGCGACGAGCCAGCCGAGGAAGGTGAAGCCCATGCCGAAGAGCCAGAATGTTAATATCGAGGTTTGCTGGCCCTCCTTAGCCTCTCGCGCCCAAGCATAGTAAGTCGTCAGGCAGAAAGCGGACATCAGAAGCGGGAGCATACACATCAGGAGGAAACCGCCCTGCCCTGTTTTTCCGCGAAAGAACGGGCGGCGTTCTTCCAGTTTTGTACGCAGCCCTGGTCTGTTGAAGATGATGTAGGCGAGCGCCCAACTCCCCAGCAGGATGCCAACCGCGAGAAAGATGTAGCGGTGCGGGACTTGAAGCAGCCCAAGGCCTAGGACATTCCACGGCGTCGGTTCCGGATTCTCGTCCGTCCCTTCGGGCTGCATGAGCGTCAGAGCAAGCAGCAGCCTCGGAATCATCAGCACGCTCAGCAGCAGTGGAATGAAGACCAACAGATTTAGGAGTGTGTTGCGTAGATAAATACCAACAAACGTCCAGGTGTCTGCTGTCAGCAGTCCGACTTTCGGCGTGATGAAGTTGCTATAGCGGCGAAGGTATTGCAGGGGAGCTGGGTCTGGATCAACCTTCTTCGCGTCGCCGTAGGAGAGGTCGCGCGTCACGCCCGCGAGCCCTTCCGGGTGGCGATTAATCCACGCTGTTAGCCAGGAGCCCGTGTAGCCGCCGCCCGAGACGGTCGAGAGGTAGTCGAACTGTCCGAGCAGGCCGTGGCGCGCAAGCCCCTGTATCAGCCCTAGCGCCAACGTCCCGGAGCGTATCCCGCCGCCCGAGAGGCATAGCGCCGATTGCTCCTTCCCGTGCAGGAGCGTGTTGAGTGCTGACAGGCGAATGTCGGAAATCCTCTGAAAGACCTTCGGGAAGGCGTCTTCGAGTAGCAGCCGGTTCAAGTGCCTGAGCCGGTCCAAGTTCTCTACGCTCTCTCCGTCGAAGGGCACACCCGACTCACGAAGCGAGAGCAATCCGCGCGTCTCATCGCCCAGACGCCTGTAAGAGAAACGGTCGTCGCTGTATAGCTCTTTGTCAGTCAAGACCCCTTTGCTCAGCATCGTTTCGAGTTCGCGTGAGAGAGCGCCTTGCTTATCCGCTACAGTTTCGGCGACTCCATCTCGAGGATTTTGCTCCCCGTCTCCCAAAATCCTGCTGCGAAGGTATGTGAGCAGCGCTTTCTTTGCGCGGTCATGTGGGCCGGTAGCGCTCGGCGGCTCCTCGGAAGCACCCGCGAGCAGCGATGCGATGAAAGCTGCACGAGCTTTAATGTGCCCCTCACCAAAGTCCCAATCCCGTCTGGACTTCACCGCCAGAGGTTTCAACTCGTCGTACGGGTTCGGCAAATATGCCGTCACCTCTTTCGGTATAGGCCCGTGAAGGCTCTCGTACTCTTCTTCAAGCACCTGGTAGATGAAAAGGGGCAGGTCATGATTCTGTTTTTTTCCGTTCATAGTCTGCATTCACCTGTGTAAGATGGCTCAGGCAGTTATCTCGCGAGAGTTATTTCGGAACTTAGTAAGGCAGTAAGCAGTTCCTGCTTATGCGAAGATGCCCAAGAGGGCATCACAAGCGATGTAGTAGCTATTTTTGCAACAGAGCCGCCGGAAGATTGTTCGGCGTCGCTGCATGGGTGTAGAGTCTTTCACAGACTTCTTGACTTCAACCAATCTTTGAAACACAACCCTGAATATTTCGTGGATGTGAGACTGATGAAACAAGGACTTCGTTATCAGATATGTGCGACAAGCGCATAGTACGCCCTGATACTTATCATGGTCAATAAAAAGCTTGGGCAGCCAAACACAAATCGGATAGAGAGTCCCCAGATGTGCAGCGAATGATGCTGCACGCGACCGCGTGCTACATGATGATCGTCAGGATAGAGCGGCGGACGCGAGGAAATAGTAGAATCTTTAGTGCATATTCTGAACGACACCGCGAGGCTTGAAAAGGCCAGGAAACTTCTGCTTCATCAGGAAGAAGCGTAGCCTGATGAAGTCAAAGGCAGCAACAAGTGAGTGTATTAACGCTCAGGCATAGGATGGAAATCTTCGTCGCCCTATGGCAGGAGCCAACAGATTAGAATGATTGTAGTAAACGACAGGCGACAAACGCCACGCGAGACAACTAGGCGCAGAACCCCGCGCTTGCTGATCAACCGGAATGTACAGTTATACATCCATCCTCCTTCCGTGCCCTCAGGCTCGTCAGAGTCACCAAGATTACTCTTCGGATATACGCACGACCTGAGCGCCATCGGTTTATCAATCACACTGCCCGCACTGGATTGCAGTGTTCAAGATTTATTCGGTATGGAAGAGCCATTGGACGTTATAATAGGGACTACTCCAGAGCTCATCAGAGTGAAAGCCAGCCCGGTTCACTGCGAGACCACGAGCACGCTGCTGCCTGTGGAGAGCGCCTGCATAGGGCTGCTGATTGACGAGCAAGACGATGGCTATCAGATGTACTTGAAGTATCTACGGGAATTTCAATAGCCTGTAATTAAGTCTCTTAAGTATTGAGGAGGAGTAGGCCGCACCAGCCGATTCGAATCATCCGATTTTTGAATCTAAGAATCAGCCTCTTGTGCAGCCCCCCTAACCCGGAACGATATTTCACCCGACCCCCCTGGCACAGTTTGCTTCACCGCAGAAAGGGCTCCTCGTGACCGACACCTTTGCTGACGATCTGAATGCCATATCGCAAATCGACGTTATTCCGAAGATCCTTGACGTAGTATGCCGAAGCACAGGAATGGGCTTTGCCGCTGTGGCTCGTGTGACCGAGCACCGTTGGATAGCCTGCGCCGTGCGCGACGAGATTAATTTCGGGCTCCAGCCGGGCGGCGAGCTTCAGGTGGAAACAACTATCTGCGACGAGATACGTAATAACGGCGAAGCAATCGTTATAGACCACGTCACTGAGGATGATGAATTCTGTAACCATCCCACTCCGAAGATGTACGGCTTCCAGAGCTATATCTCGGTTCCTATATATCGCTCAGACGGTCAATTCTTCGGAACCCTTTGCGCCATTGACCCCAAGCCTGCGTGCGTGAATACACCCGAGACGGTCGGTATGTTCAAGCTGTTTGCCGAGCTGATAGCCTTCCATCTGGACGCGCAGGACCGACTGAAGCTGAGCGAGACTGCCCTGCTGGGCGAACGGGAGACCGCTCAGTTGCGGGAGCAATTCATAGCCGTTCTCGGCCACGACCTTCGCAACCCGCTGAATGCCGTCAGCGGTGGCGCAGAGATGCTGCTTATGATGCCGCTCGTTGAGCAGGCCAAGCCCGTCGTAACACTGATAAAGAGAAGCGCAGCGCGTATGGCTGGGCTCATAGATAACGTCATGGATCTGGCGCGCGCCCGCTTAGGCGGAGGTCTGTCCGTGACCCGTATTTTGGATACTGGCTTGGAGGCGATGCTCGAGCAGGTAATCGCGGAGGCGCGCACCGTCTGGCCTGATCGAAACATAGAGAAAGAACTAATGCTTGACCGACCAGTCTACTGTGACGGCGAGCGCATCGCACAACTGTTCTCAAACCTGCTGGGGAACGCTCTAACGCATGGTGATCCATCCGGCCCGGTTTGGGTCACGGCGCGCTCAAATGACTGTGGTTTCGAGCTATCGGTTGCGAACCTGTGCGAGCCAATTCCACCGGAAAGCATAGACCGATTGTTTCAGCCCTTTTCGCGCGCTTCCGCCCGGTCGGGCCAGCAGGGACTTGGACTGGGACTCTACATTGCTTCGGTGATCGCTCGCGCCCATGAAGGCTCAATTGAAGTCGAATCCTCAACTGCGGAGACCCGTTTCACCTTTCGCATGCCGATGGTAGAGGCATAATCCTGAGCAGGCATGAGCCTGCGCCGGATGAAATCCTACTCACTCCCGAGAGTTCCCAAATCTCTGTCTTACACAAATTATGTCACCCCAGCAGTGACATAATTTGTTCTTTCCTATGCGTTTTATACTTTTTAATGCTGTGCCGGTGCTCCCTAGACGAGATGATTATTGATGATGGTTTTTATCATCTCTCATAGAAGATAGCCCAAAAGCAGGAAAACCCGGCGTGAAAACCGGGTTTCTGGAAGATTTGATAACTGAAGGGTAGCACGGCGGGCGGCTGGCGAGAGCGGCAGGCTTTCGCTCAGAGAAGTGATGG
>DASVVZ010000374.1:0-10148 GCA_036389875.1 Pyrinomonadaceae bacterium | reverse complement strand
ACGTTTGAGACCTGTATCACTTTTAACTCCTTAATTCATAGCTTCGAAATAAAGATAGGCCCCTCACGCCCGAATTAACCGGCGGGAAATATTGTATCAGCCCTTCAAGCTGGCGGATGAAAATTAAGCCGGTTTCCCGTCGTGTCAATTAGTTGTTCGGCTACCCGATAGCAGAGGTCAACCTTTTGCATTTAGGTCTTCCGCTTTATTCATTAAGAAAGGCTTTTTATTCTGATACGTACAGGTTGCTTAAAATGCATTAGGTCGCTTTACGTAATGGAGAGTCCGTATTGAAGGCCCTTAGGAAATCTTCTACAAGAGAAGGGTCTAGTTCCCGCCCTGCCATCCTTTTGAGCGTCCCGAATGCTTCTTCTTTCCCCAGGGTGGGCTTATAGGAGCGCTTGGCGCGTAGTGACATATAGACGTCCGCTACGGCAACAATGCGAGCCTCAATAGGTATAGAGGTGCCTGATAGACCGTCCGGGTATCCCAACCCGTTCCAGTGCTCGTGATGGCGCAGCGCCACTCCGTGGATGATGGTTGTAACTCCCGGAAGTTTAGAGATGGCCAGCGCCCCATAGACCGAGTGGAGTGACATTATCGTTCGCTCCTCGTCATCCAATTGGTCTGGTTTGAGCAGTATCCCCGGCGCGATGAAATACTTTCCCACATCATGCATATACGCCCCAAACTCAATTTCATCGAGCCAGTGGCGTGGCATCTTGCCCCCGAATAAGTAAGCGGCAAAGCGGCGCGCCAGTCTGGAAGTAGCATGCGCATGGGGCTGGAAGTGAGCAAATATTTCCGGTTCAAGATTTCGCCCGACAACCGTCAGTGCCCGTAAAGTATCAGACCATGTTCTTCGGTTGAAGTGAATATTAAAGAGAGGAGTACCAGGCAAGGAGTGTGACATAACGACATCTCCTTTCAATGTTCATAAAATTATAAAGCTGAACTTTGGAGACGCCTGTGTTGCTACTCCTCTTCCGCACTAGGGGGGTGGCGGCACAAGCTTGTTTATCTGAACGTTGCACACAATAGACTCTTTACGCAAAAATAAGGCGACGTTTTGATGATGATTAGGTTGCAGTATTGTTGTCTGGTAGGTGACTTAAATGAAAAATCCGGCCCGTTATGGTCCTGATTATCAAAGAGTCTATTAATACATGGGCTTGTGTCCAACCGGACTTCTAGCCTCCTATCTGCAAGAAGAAGAGGAAGGGATACGAACTAGTTCTCCAGACGGCTTCGCAACTCACGAAAGCTGATAAATATGAATTGGTGCTTCACACCCTTAACCTGATCACGGCCCACAGGTACGGCCCACTTTCATTCTTCGCCCGACGCTTCCCGCACCGTCTCCAGGATTAACAGTCTAGAGCCGAATTGTTTGTTCAGTTGTTGAATTCCCTGGTCCGGACCAACTACATCACCCAGGATCGGCCCGACTTCACTTTGTATCACGATCTTTATTCCACTTCACTAATCCGCCAGTGATAAATTTGCCCGGATACCCTTGTGAGTAATCAAAAGTCAGCGCCAGATTATATCCACTTCCAAGCTGATAAACCTGAGTATAGTTTTTCGGAGGGCCGCTGCTCCAGGTTTCCATGATTCGGTAGCGGTCGAGTCCCAAAACCTTTAACACTTTATTCGGGGACATACCTTTCTTCAAACGTGGCAACTTCTTTTCTACCTGACGAACTTCTCCTAGTGTGAGTGGATTTATCAGGTCTCTGGTTTGTCTTTTTTGGGCATTAGCAATATCCAACGTTCCAGAAGAACATAGAATAAGAGACAGTAAAAGAATGCAGTTATTCATTAAACTTCTCATTGTCCATATAACATGACGCCTTAATTAACGGCGTGCCAGTCAATAGCACACAACAGTATTAGATGAAGATGAACGCGAAAGCCATGCTGCCGAGCGCTCCGGTCGAATGAGATTTAAATCATTACCTGAGCTTACTTGTTACAATTACCGGCTTCGCATGCCTGGCAGTTTCAGCCCTGGCAGCGCTCTTGAAAATCAGATGATTCTTTTCCCCACGCTCTCATAGAGAGCAGCAAAAGACCAGCCTCCTTAACCAATCCGGGCTGGGCATAAGAGGTGGAATGACGGCTTCGCTTGAAAGGCTTGAGGAGGCACATCGAAGCTTGAGCGGATAAACTCTCAAACCGTATCCTCCCTTACCATGAAGCAAATTTTTGTGGACGCAGAAGTATAACTGTCATACCCATGCAAAGGAGAGTTATGCAAAGCCTATATCTTATCTGGTAGTACTGTCGTCACTCTGAGATGCCGCGTGCTTTATGACTTTGACCGTCATGTAACTTTCGGGTTTTACGTAAATTTGATTTCCGAAAATTGCAATTGCTTTTACCTTTTTAGTTATAGGTTCAGGATTACAGATTAAGGGCGGGTTTAATCGTAAGTGATTCCAAAAAACCATACATCTACACGAAAATCCATAACACGTCTTTACGCTATTGAATTGGAATCCAAATTTGTGTAGCAGCCACTGCTCTGATGCGTCGTCTGAAAATTCATAAATACATAGAGCAAGCAAAGTTGTATTCCGCCTTCTACGCTGGCATGGATTTTGCCCCTTAGAACTCACGTGAAAGTCACAGGGTTTGTAAATTTAGCTGTATGACAGCCTCGTCCGCTTGGCCCAGTTGGATGCGGCTGTCTATAACCGCAGGCCCTTTGTAACCAGTAATCCGAAAAAATAGAAATCAACCTTTCATCTGCTGCCGTTATCCTGCAAACCCACCTAAGCGTCTCCGGTTTAGCAGGTCTTGGTGGCTAGATTCGCGACCTTAACCAGAACATGGAGAAGGAAGAAAATGACTAAAGTAATATCCTTGCTGGTCATCTCTTTGCTACTGCTTACGTGCTCGGCATTAGCACAGACGACGTCTTCTACCTCTGCGGTGACAGGTGTCGTAGCAGACCCTACAGGCGCAGTGGTACCCGGCGTGACCGTTACGCTCACTGATACCAAGACATCAAAGGAACTGACCACAACGACTGATGATCAGGGAGTCTACCGGTTCAACCAAGTGCCACCGGGAGCAGGTTACACGCTAACCTTTACCAATCAGGGTTTTCAGACCTTGAAGATTGAGAACGTCAGGCTCGGCGTGGGCTTGACCGAAACTCACAACGCGCAACTGACGGCCGGACAGATTTCCGGCTCAGTCGTAGTAACGTCCGGTGGCGAGACGACCTTGAATACCACGGATGCCTCTGTCGGTAACGTGATTGACGAGCGCCGTCTACGCGAGCTTCCGATTCAGATTCGCAGCTCGCCGGCAGCGCTCATTGGCTTGCAGCCCGGCGTCGTTGGAAACAACGTCGGCACCACCAGCACGAACCGCGTAGGTTCGGTCACGGGCTCGCGCGCCGACCAGGGCAACATTACCGTTGACGGTATTGACGCCAACGACCAGGCGACCGGACAGTTCGCTTCTACGGTCGGTAACGCCCCGATCGACTCCATTCAGGAGTTCCGCGCCGTTTCGGCCAACCCGAATGCGGCTGAAGGTCGCTCGTCGGGCGGTCAGGTTGAGTTGGTAACGAAGTCCGGTACCAACGAGTTTAGCGGCAACGTGCGCTGGTACAACCGTACGGCTGCAACCGCCGCGAACAGCTTCTTCAACAACAGGTCGGGGGTTGCGAGACCGCAGTTGACGCGTAATCAGTTCGGCGCGAGCATCGGCGGCCCCGTCCTCAGAGACAGGCTCTTCTTCTTCTTTGACTATGAAGGAAGGCGCGAGGCGCGCGGCATCTCTTACCTGCGCGTCGTCCCGCTCGACGTCCTGCGTAACGGCGGACTTAATTACATAAACAACGGCCCGGGTTGCACGGCAAACTCTCGCATCAACACGCAGCCGCAGTGCATCAGCACCCTGACGCCCGCGCAGGTCGCCGCGCTTGACCCGCTCGGCATAGGCGCGAACCAGGCCCTGCTAAATCTCCTCAAGGAGCGCTACCCTGCGCCCAACGACCTGACGGCGGGCAACGGCGTCAACACCGCCGGCTTCCGCTTCAACGCGCCCGTGGGCCGCACGGAGAACACGGAGACGACGCGCGTTGACTGGAACATAAATGACAAGCAGAGACTGTTCGGCCGCTTCAACATCGCGCGCGGGCTGGTGACCGACACCGTCAACACGGTGGCGGCGCAGTTCCCCGGAGACCCTGAGAGCGGAACTATCGTACAGAGAGACTACTCCTGGGCCGTAGGCCACACCTGGGCAATCAACCAGAGTCTGGTCAACCAGTTCACGGTGGGCGTGTCACGTTCGGGGCTCATTTTCGACGCGCCCTTCCAGCCGTCTTTCCCGAACATCTTCGGAACGCCGGCCGCGGCTGACCCCGGCGGAACCTTCAACATAGGTCTTTCGCCGCCGTTCGCGGACATCAGCCTCCAAAACCGTTTCGTCCTGACGCCTACGATTCGCGACGACGTCACGTGGACCAGGGGCAAGCATACGTTCTCGTTCGGCGGCTCCTTCAAGCCCATCGACTCGAAGACGGGCCTGACGAACGACTTCAATTTCGTGACCCTCGGCCTGGGCGGCAACCTGTCCACGCTCGACGCAGCGCAGCAGCCCGGCAACCTTAATACGAGCGCCACGAACATCACCAACTACGATGCCGCCTACGCTTTCCTGCTGGGGCGAATCGGGTCCGTCACGACCAACTTTAACTACAACACCTCGGGCGTGGCCGACGCGCCCGGCACAGGTAAGAATCGCGATTACAGGTACGACGAGCTTGAGCTTTACTTTCAGGACAACTGGAGAGTTTCACCGAGCCTGACCATCACGGCGGGCCTGCGCTGGCAGTATTATCCGCCGCCGTATGAGAAGAATGGTTTCCAGTCCTGTAATGACGTGGACTACAACACGCTGGTCAACATCAGGTTCAAGAACGCGGCCAGCGGTACCGCGGGTCCAACTGCCGAGCCGCTCCTGCGCTATGACCTGTGCGGCAAGGGTAACGGGGCTCGCAACTTCTACGAGCCGGATTTGAACAACTTCGCGCCGAGATTAAATTTCGCGTGGAACCCCTCCTTCAAGGAAGGAATCCTCGGCAGCATCTTCGGCGACCGCAAGACTGTGATACGCGGCGGCGGGTCTGTCACTTATGACCGCGTTTCCAGCGGCATCACCTTCGTTCAGGATCAGGTCACGTACCTGTTCGACAACACGACGACGAGCAACTTCGGCAGCCTGGCGTCAAGCCCGCGCTTTACGGGCATCACCAACCTGCCGTTCTCTAACACGGCTCCTGTTGTTACGCGCCCGAATACACCCGGCGTGGATGCCAGTGGTTTCCCCACAGGCAACGCCGAGGGGCTAACCAGCTACGCCATCTCGCAGAACTTCAAGGTGCCGTACTCCATACAGTACAGCTTCGGCTTCCAGCGTGAGCTGCCCGGTAACTTCATCCTTCAGATGGACTACGTGGGCCGCCAGGGGCGACAGCTCTTCACGCAGGCGGACGCCGCGCAGATACTTGATTTCAAAGATCCCGCTTCGGGGCAGAATCTGCTGGCTGCTTTCAACTTATTGCAGACGCAGGTCATGGCCGGCCTGCCCGGTTCGCAGTTGACCCCGCAGCCGTTCTTCGAGAATCAGATTAATGCGGCGCTCCAGGCGCAACTCGGGCCCGGCGCGAACTGCGGAAACGTATCTCCGCTGTTCGGACTTCCAGCAGGCTTTAACTGCACCAGGCTGTTAACGGCCTTTACCAGAAGCCTCATCAACATAGGCGACACTTCGGACGTGTTCCAGGCAGCCTACGGGCTAGGGCTTCTCAACCCGAACGTTGGCCTGAGCGGCCAGTTCTCAACGAACGCTTACGTCACGAACCTTGGGTCTTCCAGCTACAACGGGATGCTCATCAGCCTGCGTAAGCGCTTCTCTCAGGGCTTGCAGTTCGACGTTAACTACACCTGGTCACACTCGATTGACAACCAGTCGAGCGTGGTCAACACGACGTTCGGCGGCCTCGTGTGCGACATACGCAACCTGCGCGTCTGCCGCGGCAACTCCGACTTCGACATCCGCCACATCCTGAACGCGAACTTCATCTACGAACTCCCGTTCGGTAGAGGGCGCGCGTTCGGTTCGGACGCGAGCGGTCTGTTAGAGCATGTCATAGGCGGCTGGACGGTGACGGGCATCGTTTCCGCACGCAGCGGCCTTCCGTTTAACCTGACCACGAGTTCGTTCCCTGTGGGCTTCGTTTTCAATAGCCCTGCGGTGCTCAGCGGTAATGCCGCCGCACTGCAAGAGCAGATAAACGACACGCCGGGCGGCCAGATTCAGTTCTTCGCCGATCCTACGCAGGTCTTCAATTCGGCCAATCCGCTGGGTGGGGCCGTGCGTAATCCTTTCGGCGGTGAGATAGGCAACCGAAACATTCTTCGCGGGCCGAAATTCTGGAACGTGGATTTAGCGGTCTTGAAGAACTTCAAGATGCCGTGGTCTGAGAGTCACAGGTTGCAGTTGCGCTGGGAGATGTACAATGCATTCAACCACAACAGCTTCGGCCTGCCATCAACCAACATCAACTCGTCCACATTCGGACAGATAACCACTTCGGCGAGCAACCCGCGCGAGATGCAGTTCGCCATACGCTACGAATTCTAATTGACTCACTCATAATTATCTGAGTCTTGGGGCTCCCGGTAAAACGGGAGCCCCATTTGTTTTGGCGCACTTTCTTTTTCATGGAACGCCGGCTCCCGATTATGCCCCGGTTAAGGTGAACCTGCGAATAGCTTCCGACTGATCGAAGCAATCGATGGATTAGATTAAATCCGCGCTCGGGGTCGAATGAGTTATTAGATTGCTATGCCCTTCTATTCATACCTGAGCGCTACTGTCGGATCAACTTTGGTCGCACGGTACGCGGGAATCAAACAGGCCACCAAGGCTACGGCTGCCAGGATAATTGAATATAGAACGAACGTTTTGATATCCGACGGGCTTACCCCGAAAAGCAGGCTCTCCATCAGCCGGGTAAGCGCAATAGAGGCCCCTATGCCTAAGGCCATACCAATTACAGTCATAATCATCCCCCGGCCCGCGATGAGCTTCAGCACGCTGCTCCGTTGCGCACCCAACGCCATGCGTATGCCGATTTCGCGCGTGCTCTGTGTCACGGCGTAAGACATTACACCGTAGATGCCTACAGCTGCCAATAATAGCCCCAGCAACGCGAACAGTCCGATCAGCATCATGTTGAACCTCCGAGAGGCTATGGAACGTGCCGCGACTTCTTCCATCGAAGAGATACGGGAGAGCGGCAGCGCTGCATCAAGCGCCGCAACTTCCCTTTTGACTCCCGGAATCAGAGTTAATGGCTCGACAGTCGTTCTCACAACAAAGTTAACAGAAGTGAATGTGCGTACTGTCGCCATCAGTTTGCTGGATACCTGCGGAAGGGGCACAAAGACCATCGCCGGCGCCGGGCGGTCTAACCCTTGTTGCTTAATATCGCCGACGATGCCAACCACCTGTCGCACCGGTTCGTCCGTCCCCCGCCCGACGGAGAGCTTCTGAGCAAGTGTATTCTGACCGTCAAAGAACCGTTTGGCGAACGCTTCGTTAACTACGGCCACTGGTGGCCCGGATGAATTATCGCCTTCATTGAAGACGCGGCCCTCACGCACGCCAATCTTCATTACGCGGAAATATTCTGACGAGATAATTCGGACTTGTACGCTCTGTATCTGCTCCGGCTTATCCGGAAAGAGTACGGGCATGTTGAATTGCCAGTCCAGGGGTAATTTGTTGGTAACCGCAGCCGCTTCTACGCCTGGCAAGCGGCTGATTCTTTCCAGAGCGTCCTGATAAAAAGCCGCTGCTTCGTTCGCCGTGTCGTAACGCTCTCCGTTTAGGTCTATCTGGAAGGTCAAAACGTTGTGCGGGTCAAACCCCGGCGAGACGTCAAGTAGATTTGTGAAGGTGCGGACGAGCAAACCCGCGCCTATCAGCAATACGAGCGCGAGCGCCACCTCGGCCACGACTAACGCGCCGCGCAAACGCCCGCGGGCCGGCGAGCCTTTGCCTGAATTCTCTTTCAGCGCATTATTAAGATCCACCTTACGCGCTTGCAAAGCAGGAGCCATCCCAAACAGCAGGCCTGTCACAATGGCGGCCGTGAAAGCGAAAACCAGCACGTGCCAATCCACACCTATTTCTGCCACACCGGGCAACAGGCCAGCCGGTATTAGAGCCAGCAGCAGTTGCGTGCCCCAGACGGCCATCAATAATCCGGTCGTGCCGCCGGAAAGAGCCAGCAGTATGCTCTCCGTAAGCAACTGCCTGATGACTCGGCCACTGGTTGCGCCCAGTGCCTTGCGCATGGCGATTTCACGTCGCCTGGCCGCTGAGCGCGCCAGTTGCAGGTTGGCGACGTTCGCGCATGCTATGAGCAGCAGGAAGCTGACCGCCCCCAGAAAAATCCAGAGGTACTTTGCCACCCCTTCCGTAAATAGATCCTGATACGGCTGTGCCCCTATGGTCTCGTTATCTAGCATCTCGCGTGGAAAGGAGGCGCGGTATTTCTCGGCTATCGTTTTCAGTTCGGCCTGTGCCTGCTGTAAGCTGACGCCCGGTTTCAGGCGGCCCACTACCTGCGCGTTCGGGTCTACGTTGGCCCCTGGCCGTGCTCGCAGAGGTATGAATAGATCGACGCCCGAAGCAAACCGGAAATGTGGCGGCATGACTCCGATGACAGTTACCGGCTTATCATTGAGTGTCACGGTTTTCCCGATTAACCCTGCATCCCCACCGAAACTCCTCTGCCACAACCCGTCGCTCAAAATCACGACGTTCGGGCCACCCGGCGTGTCCTCCTCATGTGTGAAGACGCGGCCCATAGCCGGATAGACTCCCATCACTCGGAAGAAATCTTCGGAAACGCGCACGCCGCGCACATGCTCCGCCTCTTTTCCACCTGCCAGATTAGCGCTGGCCCCGCCGTAGCTGGAATAACATGCCAACGCCTCAAAAGACTGGCTTTGCTCACGCCAGAAAAGAAACTTTGGCTCCCCCGAACCAGCAATCCCTTCACGGTATTGCTGGCCGACGTATACAAGTTTGTCGGCGTCCGGGTAAGGAAGCGGGCGCAGCAACACAGCATTGACAATAGAGAAGATGGCCGTGTTTGCGCCAATCCCTAATGCAAGCGTTAACACAGCAACTAAGGTAAAGCCAGTGGCCCGGCGCAGCGAACGAATTCCGTATCTGATGTCTTGGATCAATTGTTCGAGCCAAATCCATCCCCACATCTGTCGCGTCACCTCTTTCACCAATCCAACATTGCCGAACTCGCGCCGCACTGCGGCTTCTGCCTCTTCAAACGTTTCACCACGCTCCAGGCGCTCTTGCACTGCCATCCGAAGATGGCTGCGTATTTCTTCGTCCAGCTCTTCCTGACGGCGCCTGTGAGACCACCAGTTTAGCTTCATGCCTCGGTCTCCTCTCCGGGTGGGTTCAGGGCGCGTGCGATGGCCTCCGAGAGCTGTTCCCAGCGAGATCGTTCATTCGCCAACTGCTTCTTGCCATTCGTAGTCAGCCGATAAACCTTTACCCTCTGATTGTTCTCGGAAGTCTTCCAATCCGAACTGATCGCCTTCTGATGCTCCAGCCGATGTAGTGCAGGGTAAAGAGAGCCAGTATCTACCTGTAGCACTTCACCCGAGTTTGTTCGGATCATCTGGCTGATGCCATAGCCATGCTGTGGCCCCCATTGCAAAGTCTGGAGAATCAGCAAGTCCAGGGTCCCTTGGAGCAACTCTATTTTGTTCTGATAGGAATTTTTCTTAGGCATGTAGACATTCTACACCCATGGCTGTAGAATGTCTACCCCCTGAAGAAATAAAAATATGTGGAACTTAGCGAGTGCGAGAGCCGTAGTGCAACTCGGGTTGTTCCACAATTAACTGGCGTGATGAATTATGCATTTTTGATTCATCAGCTAAGGCGATCAAGAGCAAGGGCGGAATCTCATAAACCGATCTCTAACACCTACGTGAAGAACAGTTTCACTCTAAAGGTGGGAAATGCAAAGTAGCATGAAAGCTACTACAGATAATATAAGGAGAAAAATATGCAAATCA
>DASVVZ010000373.1:0-4229 GCA_036389875.1 Pyrinomonadaceae bacterium | reverse complement strand
GGGTCGCACATCATGTTGCAGCGATTGGTCAAGTCAACCGTCAGCACAGCGCCGCGACCATGCTTGATGGTAGAGGAGCCGTGATTGTGGAGTTTCTCGTCGTTGTGCGCCTGTATGTCGCGACCGGGGAACATCGCCTCGATGTGCTCCAAAAATTTGACGTCAACCGCCATCATGTCTTCTATGCGGCCGTGAATGGGGCAATCCTTCACCATCCAGATTTGGCCGTCGCGCTCTATAATCTGCGCTTTAATCTCGCCGACCTTCTCGTTCATGAGGACTGTGTAGTCCTTCTTGCCACTGATAATCTCTTCGCGCGCTTCAATCACGCACTTGGGGCAGAGGGAGTCGGTCGTACGCGGCCAGCCCAGGGTAGGCTTGGTCTTCTGCCAGGACTTCAGGAGCGGCTTGTCTGACCATTTCGGCGTAAATGCCGGATTCGGCTTGTACTTATTGAAGAACTGAATTGAGTTGAACAGGCTGCGCGCCACAAGGGTCAAGCCTTTCTCGGCATGTTTAATCGGTCGCATTATCTTTCCTTCTCTTCGAGTATAAATTATTGCTAAAGCTCTTGGTTAGGCCGCCCTCAGCAAAAGCCGTGAGATTACACTGATTCAGGCCAGAACGCAAATTGCCGGAAGCACCGGCGGGCCAGCCGCCTGAAAACTTCAGGTTGCTCCCGCCGTACTTCCAACACCTTTTCCCTGTAAATCTTGCCCTTACATGCGTTAAGCAAATCGGCGATTTCACAAGAGCAACAAGCGTGCCGCCAGACAAGCAGTCAAGCTAAGCTCTGCTTTTATCAGGCTTTACGTGCCACCGCCTCATCCAAAGAGCTAAGCCCGTGAGACGCCGATTCGTGTCATACAGGCACATACGGACCGTCGGGCCGAGTCGTGCGCCATACTGACACCAACACGCTAACATAAATCCCGGCAGGTAGCCATATTGACACCCAGGGATTAAATCCCAGGGGCGCTATAACTTTCGCTGGGGGGATGATTTCAATAGAAGAGGCTTAGATTTCCTTCTCTAAAAAATTAAATCATTGACTTAATCGCCGGACTTGGCATAAGAAACTTACTGCTTTTACCAAATCCCCCTTGCAGAATCGAGTTTGAGATAAATGAAAATCCTTTTCGCAGCCGCAGTTCTCTCGCTTATGGCTTTTGCCTGTAATCTCTGTAACCTGGGCGGTAATCAAAACAGGAACAGCTCTAACAGCAGTTCGACAAGCTCTACGCCGTCGCCCACCGCCACACCAAAACCCACTCTGGCGGACGCCTTTCCTCAAAAAGTCGGTGATTTCACTCTGGACGGCACTTATAAGAGAAGCGATTTGAAGGGCGACGACAAGCTTCTGCCGGGTGCAGACGACGTGATGGGAGCGGTCTACAAATCGTCTGCGAACAAAAAAGAGCAGGTCATGGCGGGCTCTTACTCTTCTCCTGCCGCAGCGGAGACTGCGCGCACCAAGCGAGTCGGCAATTCGAAATACCTTGCGCGGTGGGCTAAGGGAAATATCCTCTACGTCGCCACGGATGCGACCTTCAAGGATAAGCTCTAAGCTATAATAAAAGGGGCTTTATTTTGGAAGATAAGGCCCCTTTTCACTTCGGCGCTCCCGCAGACAGAGCAGGGGCACGACAGGGCTTTCCTATCCTCTGGCGAAAAGACTCACGACGACTATACAGAATTTCCTTTGGCCCTTAAGCAAAAATTGCGCACAATGGCTTCTGAAAATATAGTTATATTACGAAATTTTCGGAAACTCATCTTTTGCGTATAATGCCTGTGCCCAAAAGGAGACTACAACTTGCGCTGATTGTGCTGCCCGTGGGCCTTGCGGCATTCTTCTGCCCTGGCCTGGCAGCGCCCCCTGTGGCGGCTCAGGCTGAGGGCGCGACGCCGCCCGCAGCTTCACCTTCGCCTTCTATTTCCAGCGACCAGAAAAAGGCTGTGCCCGTCCGGTACGTGGAGCTTGGCAAAAGCGTCAAGGGCGCTTCGATTATGGCCGCGATCTACGGGAACGGGAAAAAGCGCGTGATAGTCTTCGGCGGCATTCACGGCAACGAGCCCGACTCTTCCATCTTGGCCAAGGCTTTGATGGGCTCTCTGATGAGGGAGCCTGCGCCGCAGGATTTGACTATAATAGTCGTGCCGGATGCCAACCCGGACGGCCTATTCGCCAACACAAGGGTCAATGCGAGGGGCGTAGACATCAATCGCAACTTCCCTTCCGCCTCGTGGAGCAAAGATTATTGGGACGCGAATCAGTTTCCAGGCACGGAGCCCCTGTCCGAGCCTGAAACGCGTGCGATTATGAAGCTGATTGAAAGCTCGCCGCCCGATTACATCGTCACGATTCACGCGGCGCTCGGCTGCATCAACTGGGACGGCACCGGCGAGCAGCTAGCCCGCGTGATTGCGAACGTCAACGGATATCCTCTATGCCCCTATCTGGGCTACGAGACGCCCGGCTCGCTCGGCACTCTCATGGGCACGGACAAGAAACTTCCTGTGGTGACGATAGAGCTGCGAAACACCAGGGCGAGCGAACTGGTGCAGGAGAACCTTCCGGCTTTAAGAGCCGTCCTCTCTCACATGGCTTCCTCGAGCCAGCCCGCGCCATAAAGCGCCGCAGTTCCCGGCACGTTCTCCCGAGGCCGCCATTATTTACTTGCGCTCAACAGTTCCAATCTGGTAATTGATTCAGCATGGCCGACCTTCTAATCGCAGACGACGAGCAAGGCATACGTCAACTGCTGACCATAGTGTTCGAGCGCGACGGTCACAGCGTGCGCGTGGCTGAAAACGGTCAGGTCGCCATGACGCTCCTCAGAGCTGAGCCCGCTGACCTGATTATCTCGGACGTGAAGATGCCGGACATGAACGGTATAGAGCTCCTGCGCGCGGCGCGAGAGCTTGCGCCTGACTTGGCCGTCGTGATGATGACGGCGTTCGCCACCGTCGATACGGCACGCGAAGCCTTTAAGCTGGGCGCGGACGACTTCATACAGAAGCCCTTCGACGTTGACGAGCTGAAGCTGATAGTCAACAAGGCGCTTGAAAAGCTCGCCCTGGTAAAAGAGAACCGCGCCTTTCGTCGTGCGCAGCGCGAGCGCGGTAGCCTGGGCAACATCATTGGCCGCTCCGACCGCATGCAGGCCGTCTATCAGATGATAGAGACCATTGCCGGCGTGCAATCGACCGTCCTGGTGACGGGCGAATCAGGAACGGGCAAGGAATTGGTAGCACGAGCCATACATGACCTGAGCCCGCGCGCCGAAAAGCCCTTCATCTCGATCAACTGCGGCGCGTTCACGGAAACGCTGCTCGAATCGGAACTCTTCGGCTACGTCAAGGGAGCCTTCACGGGAGCCAACACGAATCGCAAGGGGCTCTTTGAAGCTGCCCATCGCGGCACAATCTTTCTGGACGAGATAGGCGAGATGTCGCCGGCCATGCAGGTCAAGCTTCTGCGCGTGCTGCAAGAGCGAAAGGTGCGGCCCGTCGGCGCGCATGAAGAGATGGAGATTGACACGCGCGTGATAGCCGCCACTAACCGGGACCTCAGCCAGATGGTCAAGGACGGCACTTTCCGCGAAGACCTCTTCTATCGCATCTCCGTCATCCCTATTGAATTGCCGCCACTGCGCGACCGCAGCGAGGACATCCCCGAACTCGTAGACCACTTTGTCAGAAAGTTCTGCGAGCAGTCGGGGCGCAATCTCACTGTGAGCGCGAAGGCCATGAGCCTGCTCGAAGCTTATTCCTGGCCGGGGAACGTGAGGGAGCTTGAGCATACGATTGAGCGCGCCGTCGCGCTCGAAAGCACGCAGGAGATTCAGCCTGACCGGCTGCCCTCGCAGGTCACAAACTACAACGCGGCTCGCGTCTCGTCGGCGCTGGACTTGCCTGAAGAGGGTCTTAACATAACGGCATTTATGGATCAGCTTGAGAAGACCTACATACTGGAAGCCCTGCGGCGCACGGGCGGGAACCAGACCAAAGCCGCGGAGCTTCTGCAACTCTCCGTGCGCTCCCTGCGCCACCTTCTGGACAAGCACGGCATACGAAACCTGACCGCTCAGATGCGCGACAGCGCCACTCGCAGCGCTGCCGAATAGGCGGGATGAGCGCCGCGCCTGGCCCGTCTCATATCAAAGCCACAGCCCCGCCCGCTCTTCTAAATAACCCTTTATCCTTTTTCGCTTCTGCCTGCGGGT
>DASVVZ010000372.1:0-12958 GCA_036389875.1 Pyrinomonadaceae bacterium | reverse complement strand
AGCCAGCCTTGAGGTCGCCAGCCGCATCATGAACTCGCTCAGCGTGAGCGCCGGGCCGCCCTGCTCTTAATTTGTCAAGCGCCCTCTCAGTCAACGACGCGGGCGATGACGCATTTCAGGTAGTAGGTTTCAGGAACGCCGAAGAGTACGGGATGGTCGCTCGATTGCGCGCGCTTTTCAATTAGCTGTAGCCGGCGGCGCGCGTCCACGGCTGCCGCGCCGACAATCTCAAGAAACATCTCTTCCGACATGTGATACGAGCAGGTGCAGGTGACTAGGACGCCGCCCGGCTCCAGCATCTTCATGGCGCGCAGGTTTATCTCCTTGTAGCCGCGCGAGGCTGCGCGCACGCTGCCTCTATTCTTCGCGAACGCCGGAGGGTCAAGCACGATCGTCCCGAAGCGGCGGCCTGCCAGTTCCATCTCTCGCAGCGCGTCGAAGACGTTAGCTTCGCTGAAAGTCACGTTGCGAGCGCCGTTCAGCTCGGCATTTTTGCGCGCGGCCTGTACGGCGTCTGCGGAAATATCAAGACCGAGCACACTCTCGCACGCGGATGCCAGATGAAGGGCGAATGCGCCGTTGAAGGTGAAGCAGTCGAGCCCATGGCCCCAGGCGTGGGAGCGTGCGGCCAGCCGGTTCTCGCGCTGGTCAAGGAAGGAGCCGGTCTTTTGTCCGCCCAGAGGCTGAACGCGAAAGCGTATGCCGTGCTGAATTATCTCAAGCTCTTCGGGCGCGTCACCGTAAATGGTGCCGACCTTCATCTCCAACCCTTCAAGCTGGCGCACGCGCACATCGTTGCGCTCGACGATGGCGCGCGGCTTCAGCTCTTCCACCAGCAGCTCAACGAGCATCTCCTTGACGCTCTCGGTTCCCTGCGAGAGCGTCTGAAAGACCAGCACGTCGCTGTACGAGTCTACTATGAGCGAGGGCAACAGGTCGCCTTCGGAGTAGACCAGCCGGCAGGCGTTCGTCTCCGGGCCAAGCTCCTCTCGCCGCCGCCCTATGGCTTCTCTTAAACGCGCGCGCCACCACTCGCGGTCAATCTTTTCATCGCCGGTCGTCAGAAAACGCAGCGAGATTTCCGAGCGGTCACTATATAGGGCCTGGCCCACGAAGCGCCCGCGCTCGTCCAGAACGCTGACAACGACGCCGCCCTCGGCCCCCCTGGTGTCGGCCACGTCCGATCTGTAAATCCATAGGTGGCCCGAGCGCACGCGCTCCGCGCCCCGTTTTGTGACTATGATTTCCTGCATCATGGAAAGTCCCGGAATTTATGGCCTCGCCCTGAATTTAACACAAAGCGGGCGCTCTGGCCTTCCGGCCCCCGATTGTGATTCCCTGTAATTTTCTTTCTCTCTTTGTGCCCTTCGGGGCCAAAGCTTGAAAACGGCTGATGCGGAGAGTAATCTTGTCCTTGAGATTTTCCGAACAGTTCTTAGCAGGACTCAAATTCTTTAGAAGGAGACCTATCCATGCCTGAAGTTGGCGACATGGCCCCGGACTTCGAGTTGAAGAGCCATCTTGAGAAAGACAAGAAGGTTCGGCTCTCGGATTTCCGTGGCAAGAAGAACGTGGTTATGGCATTTTACCCTCTGGCGTGGACGCCTGTCTGAACGGCACAGATGCCGGCCTATGAAGCAGACCTTGAGCGCTTCGAAGGCTATGATGCCCAGGTTCTGGGCATATCCGTTGACAGCGTCCCGTGCAACTCCGCCTGGGCCAAAAGCCTCGGCAACCTTTCTTATGACCTGTTGAGCGACTTCGAGCCGAAGGGCGAAGTCGCACGCGCCTACGGAGCATATCGCGCCGGCGATGGCATTTCGGAGCGCGCGCTCTTCATCATAGACAAGCAGGGCAAGATTGCCTATAAGGATATACACAACATAGGCGATCAGCCCGACAACGAAGACCTCTTCGAGGTGCTTCGCAAGCTGGAATAGAACAGTTAGCACGGGGCTTAAAGGCTGTCCCCTGCGATGTTGGCGGGCTGGGCCGCTAGAAACGCTTTTCAGGAAGCCACTTTCTCGCGGCTCAGCCCGGTTTACTTAATCAAGGGGTTTTTCCATCATGACGATTTCCAGAAAATGCGTCCCGTTCACGCCCTTTGAGGGCGACCTGCGACGTGCGACCGTGGCGATTGTCACAGCCGGGGGCGTTCACCTTAAGGAGCAGGAGCCGTTTAATATAGCGGACGAGCTCGGGGATTTGGGTTACAGGATTATCACGCATGAAGCCGATTCGTCCGAGCTGATGGTGACGCATCATCACTACGACCACACGGACGCAGACCAGGACATCAACGTAGTCTTTCCGCTGGACTTGCTCAGAGACCTGAAGGCCGATGGTACTATCGGAGATGTCGCACGCAAGCACGTGGGCTACATGGGCTACACCATGCAGCTCAAGGCCATGTACGAAGGAACAGCGCCGCAGATAGCCAACGAGATCGACAGAGGCTCGCGCGCAGATGCCGTCATCCTCACGGGAGGCTGACCGAACGTCTGTCACCGCACGGTCGTAGCGGTTCAACGCGAGATAGAGATGAAAGGCATCCCAACGGTGCTTATCACTGTGAGCCCGGAAGTCTCGGCGCAGATGCGCCCCCCTAGAGCGCTCTATCCGAAGGGCTTCAAGATTGGCAACAGTCTGGGCCGGCCCGGCATGAGGGATTTGCAGCGCAAGGTTCTGATGGACGCGCTGGGTCTCCTGACCGAAAACACACGGCCCGGACAGGTAATAACCATAGAGTATCCGGAATACGGCGAGCAGTACGAGCCGCCAAAGGTAAGGAGCTGAAAAGTGATGAGTATCGAGTGATGAGTACCGGGTTAAGAAGAGATTCTTTAACCCGGTACTCATCACTCGATACTCAGTACTTCTTTTTTTTATGAAGACAATCGGGGTTGTGACGGGCGGGGGCGACGCGCCGGGTTTGAATGCCGTGCTGCGCGCCGTGGTGAAAACGGCGGTGGGCGAGTACGGCCTGCGGGTTATAGGAATCGAAGACAGCTTCGAGGGGCTGCTCGATGAGATGCACACGCGGGAGTTGCGGCCTAGCGACGTGCGGGGCTTGCTGCCGCGCGGAGGCACAATCCTCGGCGCGCGCAATCGTGGCCGCTTCGTCGAGCGCGACTCCGAAGGGCGCAGCATCCTGCCCGAGCACATCTACCGCGAGGCTTTGAATAATCTTGAGCGGCTGGGCGTTGACGGCCTCATTGTGCTCGGAGGCGACGGGACGTTGACCATCGCCGCTGAGTTCGACAGCTACGGCTTTCCGGTGGTCGGCGTCCCCAAGACGATTGACAACGACCTGGCGGCTACGGAACTGACCTTCGGATTCATGACGGCGCTCGATATAGCCACGGAAGCGCTGGATAGACTTCACACCACAGCCGAGTCGCACGACCGCGTGATGATACTGGAAGTGATGGGGCGTAACAGCGGCTGGATCGCCCTGCATTCGGGCGTGGCGGGCGGCGCGGACGTGATACTGATTCCGGAGATCCCCTTCGACATGGAGATGGTGGCCAAAAAGGTCATAGAGCGCGATAAGAGCGACTCGCAGTTCTGCATCATAGTGGCTTCGGAAGGAGCAAGGCTGGCCGGCGGAGCGGCCATCTATCAAGACCAGGGCGGCGCGGATCGTGCGCCCCGCCTCGGCGGCATAGCCAACTTCTGCTGCCACGAGCTTGAGCGGCTCACGGGCAAGGAGACGCGTTCGGTCGTCCTCGGCCACTTGCAGCGCGGTGGACGCCCGAACGCCTTTGACCGTATGCTTGCGACCAACTTCGGAGCCTGCGCCGTTCGCGCCTTCATGGCCGGCGAGTACGGCAGGATGGTGGCGCTTCAGGCGGCAGACATAGTGACGGTGCCGCTCTCCGAGGCCATCGCACAGATTAAGACCGTCCCTGAGGATGGACAGCTCGTACGCACCGCGCGAGACACGGGCATCTCTTTCGGCTCGCCGGACGAGCAGAAGCATCATGCGAGGCGACACGAGAATGTGAGCGCCAGCTCTTCACAATAAGCTTCCCTAAGTATTGTGCGCGCATATATAATTTCAGACTGAATTAAACGCGGAGGGCCGGAAAAGCCTTTCGCCTCAAGGCTCGGCAGGGAACGAAAGAAATTGACACAAGACATCAAAGATAGATTGCAGAAGGAACTCGACGAGTTGGAGTCGGAGCTGCGCGTGCATCTTCCCAAGGAGATTAAGCGCGCGCTGGAATTCGGCGACCTGCGAGAAAACGCTGAATACCGCGCCGCTCTAGACCGCCAGAATGTCGTCAAGGCGCGCATCGCACAGCTTCGCCAGAGGCTGAGCGAGGTATCCTCAATAGATAAATCGCGCGTGCCGCACGACCGCGTGGCCTACGGCTCTACCGTTGTGCTCTACGACGCCGAGCGCGAAGAGGAGGTGACTTATCGCCTCGTGACCGCCGAAGAGAGCAACCCGCAGGAGGGCTTAATCTCGACGACCTCGCCCGTGGGCCGCAGCCTCATGGGCAAAGAGGAAGGCGACGAAGTCCTCGTTCGCACGCCCGCCGGAGCACGCAACTTCGAGATTAGAAGCCTGAAGACGATTCATGACGACGAGGAGTAAAAACGGTTTTCAGTTTTCAGCCTGAAAGACGTGGCTCGTTTTAACTCAAAACTGTTCTTGTCACCTGTCACCCATCGCTGTATGATGCTCGGTTTGGAAAGGCGTGCGATTTACGCCTGTACAGGTTAGGTAGAGCTTAGAGGAGAAGGTTCGGGTGTTTGGAGCTAGTATAGGGCGTGGCGCGCAGCGCATCATCAACGCGATGGTGCGGGGGCTGGCCTACGGTCATATCAGTCCGAACATACTGACCGTGATCGGCGTAGCTATAAACGTCGGCTGCGGACTGCTTTTCGGCTTCGGCAACTTCTTCTGGGCCGGCGTCATACTGATTGTAGCCAACCTCTTTGACATGCTGGACGGGCAGGTGGCTCGCCTGTCGGGCCGGGTGACTCGCTTCGGGGGTTTTCTGGATTCCTCGCTTGACCGTCTCTCGGACATGGTGGTCTTCGTCGGGCTGATGCTCTTTTACGCTCGCGACACGCAATTTCATTCCACCCTGAACGTCTTTCTGGCCGGTGCGGCGATGATGGGCTCCGTCATGGTCAGCTACACGAGCGCCCGGGCGGAGAGCCTGATTCCCAAATGCGACGTGGGCTTTCTTAGGCGGCCCGAAAGAGTCGTGCTGCTGATTATAGGTGCGCTGACGACGCATCCATCCTCGCGCAACCCGTTTTTCAACCGCATGCCCGCAGTCCTGTGGGTGCTGGCCGTGGGCTCCTACTGGACTTTCGCGCACCGCATGTACCACACCTGGCGAGAGGTAAATAGGGTGGAGGCAGAGACGGCCGCGGCGGCAGCTAAAGAGGCGGCCAACGCATCTAAAGCTGGGCCGGAGAAAAGACACCCGGAGCCTGATTTCGCGCGGCAGGGATAAAGCCTGAAGCGATAATTTACAAGCGGAGCAAGCGAAGGGCCGCTTTTCGTTAAAAGCGCAAGAAAATCACGCTTTCTCATTCAAGTGTTCGAGGTAAACCCGAATTGATAATCTGTCCTTGTTGCGGACTAAAGTTTGAAGGCGATTTGCGCGAAGGCTGCGAAGGCTGCGGCGCGCGCTCCGTTGGCCCCCCACTTGCTCGCCCGGAACGTGAGCTTCCGGCTTACGGTCGCGCCGTGCTGGTGACGGCTTGCGGCGCGCTGCTGATGGCGATATTTGCATCCGCCACTGCTTTCGCGCTCTACGAGCAGGATACTTTTTCGCTGGCCTTCTGGTCTGTAGTCTCGGCGGCTGAAACGGCCGCGTGGCGGCTGAAGTTCATGATACTGCCTGCGGCCCTGCTCTCGCTCTGGCTGGGATGGGCGCTCTGCCGCACCATCAGGCGCGAGCCGCAAAGATTCATAGGCGCGCGTGCGGCCCACCTGGGGCTGGGCGCTTCGGCTCTGGTAGCTTTCATGATGGTAACTTTCATAGGCGTGACCGTGCCGGAGCGGCTGCGCCAGCGCCAGCGCGGTATTGAAGCCGGAATTTACGCCGAAGGCTACACGATTCAGAGAGCCCTTCTGGAATATCGCGCGCGCTACGGAACCTATCCGACAGACATGAAGGATTTGCGCGAGCGGTTGCCTGACCCCGACGGCAGGCTCGCTGCCGCGCTCAACTCGGTTGACGCTCGCGGTTATACGCCGCGCGCAGACCTGGCCTCGACGCTGCCGACGAAAGGTAAGACGCGCAGGGGCCGCCCCGCGCAGATTCGTCGCGCCGCTCTGGACTCGACGGCGGACGACGGCGCTACGGACGAGAAGGTCTCCTTCACCAACTACGAGGTGCGGCTTCCGGGCGAGGATAAGATTCTCAACACGGATGACGACTGGCTCATGCGCGACGGCGTCATCCTGAAGCCTTCGGCCTTCAAGCAGGACACAGAGCAGGGGGCGCGACCATCGGTTCGCAAGGTGGATTGAGACGCGCACTCTTGCGGCGGAAGAGCCCCGGAAATTTGTCCCCCAAATGCCATGTCACTGCTTGACCACTTTCGACGAAAGAAGAATGGAAACGACGAAGTGATGCGACGCGCCCGGCTGCTTCTGACCGGGCGCATCGCGGACGGCATGATTTTCGACACTCAGACGGACGAGACGGGCGCAATCTTCATCTTCTACAGTTACAATATAAGCGGCGTCGATTATGAATCATCGCAGACGCTCAACCACGACCAGCGCCGCCGACAGGAAGAGTACAAGCCCGGAGCAAGCATCACAGTCCGCTACGACCCGCGTCACCCTACAAATTCCGTTGTAGTTTAGGAGCAGTCGCCAGTCACGCCGGCATACAGCTTTCGGCTGAACTGGCGGCTGATTGCTGGGGGCTGATTGCTTTTATATGTTGCGTAAGATTCTGATTGCCAATCGCGGCGAGATTGCCGTCCGCATCATTCGCGCCTGCCGGGACCTGAACATCTCTCCGGTCGCAGTTTATTCCGAAATTGACAGCAGCGCCCCTCACGTTCGACTGGCGGACGAGGCTTATCTGATAGGCGCTGCGCCTTCCGTCGAGAGCTACCTGCGCATAGACAGGATTCTGGAGGCCGCGCGTCGCTCTGCCGCAGAAGCCATACATCCCGGCTACGGCTTTCTGGCCGAGAACGCGGATTTCGCACGCGCCGTCATGGACGCCGGGCTCGTCTTCATAGGCCCTTCGCCCGAAGCCATGGATTTGATGGGCTCTAAGGTCAACGCGCGCCGTGTAGCCATAGAAGCGGGCGCGCCCGTCGTGCCGGGAACGACCGAGCCCCTGGACTCATACGAAGAGGCGCGAGAAGTCGCCGCGGGGCTCGGGTACCCTGTGATGCTTAAGGCTTCGGCGGGCGGCGGCGGCAAGGGCATGCGCCTCGTCGCAAGCGAAGACGAGCTGCGCTCTGCTCTGGAGACGGCGCAAAGTGAGGCAGCGGCCGCTTTCGGCAACGCTGAAGTCTATCTGGAAAAGGCCGTCGAGCGCCCGCGCCACATAGAGATTCAGGTCTTCGCAGACACGCACGGCAACGTAGTACACCTGGGCGAGCGCGAATGCTCCATCCAGCGCCGTCATCAAAAGGTGGTCGAAGAATGCCCTTCTCCTATTGACGATGCGAGTTTGCGCGAGCGCATGGGAGAGGCTGCCGTAGGTATAACCCGCGCAGCAAACTACGCGGGTGCCGGCACCATAGAGTTCCTGGTCTCGGACGTGACGCGCGACTTCTACTTTCTTGAGATGAACACGCGCCTTCAGGTGGAGCATCCGGTCACGGAGCTTGTCACGGGCTTTGACCTGGTGCGAGAGCAGATAAGAGTTGCGGAAGGCGAGCCCCTCTCTTTCACGCAAAGCGATGTTCGCTGGCAGGGCCACGCCATAGAGTGCCGCGTCTACGCCGAAGACCCCGACAACAACTTTCTGCCGTCACCGGGACGCATAGACTTTCTGAGCGTCCCGGCAGGCCCGGGCGTGCGCGACGACGGCGGCGTCACGCAGGGCGCGGAAGTCTCCATCTACTACGACCCCATGATTTCAAAGCTCGCCGCGTGGGGACGCACTCGCGCGGAAGCGATTGACCGCATGAGGCGCGCTCTCGACGAATACAACGTGGACGGCATCAAGACCACTTTGCCTTTCTTCCGCGCCTTAGTCCGCGACGAAGAGTTCATACGGGGCAGGCTAGACACGGGCTTTATCCCACGCTTCAACGAGCGGCAGGCGCGCCGCGCGAAAGAACAGCAGCAGGCGGAGACCAGTTCAGCGGCAGCAGTAGCAGCAGCAGCTCTGGAACAGCGCGACGCTGCGCTCGTCGCGGCCGCGCTCGATTACGCGCGACGACAGAACGAGTCACAGGCCGGCCGGGAGACGCCGTCTGAGGCGCAGAGCCGCTGGCGCATGGCGGGCCGCGCCGCTCTGGTTAATTCCAGAGTTTCTTGAGGCGGTCACCAATTTTCTTTAGCTGATTAAGGGCATGAAACTTCTTGCAGACATAGATGGCGAAAAGCAGGAGCTTCGCATCAGGCGCGAGGCCGAGCGGGTTTTCGCGGAGATTGACGGCCGCTCCGTCGAGATGGAGGTCAGAGAGGGCGCTGACGGCCGCTATCTCTTAATCATAAATGGCCGCGTCTACGATTGCAGGGTCGGCCGGAGCGCGGCGCAACCCGAGAAGGCGGAGGTTCGCGTGCGCGGACAGGTTTACTCAATCGCGCTCGCCGACCCTAAGCGGCTGCGCGCCACGGCAACATCGGCCGCGCAGGCCGACGGCTCTGCACAGATTATCGCGCAGATGCCCGGCAAGGTCGTGCGCGTTTACGTTGAAGCGGGCGCGCAGGTAGAAGCCGGCGACTCTGTACTGGTGGTCGAGGCCATGAAGATGCAGAACGAGATGAAGTCGCCCAAAGCCGGTACGGTCACAATCATCAACACGAAGACGGGCGCGACCGTCAACGCCGGCGAAGTCCTGGCCGTCATTGAATAGAAGCGCTGGAAGGAATAACAGTCCGCTTTATGACCGAAGCTTTCGACAACCCCGCGGGCGGCGATAACAAAGACCTGCGCGTCCTGCTCTGGGACATTGACGGCACGCTCATGCGTTCCCAGCGCAGGGGCGCTTACAAGGATTACACAGTGCCGGTTCTGGAGAATGTTTTCGGCACGGCCGGACGACTGCGAGAGATGACGGTCTCCGGCATGACGGATTTGCAGATTGTCGTGGAGGCTTTGCGCGAAGAGGGTTTCACGCCCGAACAGATACGCGAGCGCGTTGGGGATTTACGCATACACTACATGCGGGAGATGGAGCGCGCGACCAGTGAAGGCGCTCAGGGCTTTCATCTTCTGCCGGGCGTGCGAGAGGTTCTGGAGGCGACCCGTGCTCACCCGCGCTATCTGAACTCGCTCCTCACGGGCAACATAGAGCCGGCCGCGCACCTGAAGATGCGTATCATAGGGCTCTCGGAATTCTTTCAACTGCCGGGCGCTTTCGGCGACGACTCGCACGACCGCAGAGACCTGCCCGCTCTCGCAGTCGAGCGCATCAATCGTCATCTCGAAATGAATCTTCCGCCCGAGCAGTTCATCGTCATAGGCGACACGCCGAACGACATTCTCTGCGCGCGTCACGGCCGCATGGCGGCAGTGGCCGTAGGCACAGGACGCATGTATTCACGCGAAGACCTGCTGGCTCATTCCCCGGACGCATTCCTGCCCGACCTGTCCGATACCGACCTAGTCTTGAGGACGTTAGATAAACTGTAAGCTATTAGGAAACGAGAAGAAGTTAAACCACTAAACAGGTGGCGCGAAATACCTTTTTCTTTCGCGCCGTGTGTTTAGCGGTTTCATTTATCTTTCGCCCTTTCTTCTTCTGGGCGAGCGCAGTCGTTTGAGGCGGAGTGTTTCGTCTGTGGTCAGCAGGCGCGCGGCGTCCATGACGGGCACAAGACGCTGGCCCCAGCGGAGGGCGCGACTGACGTATTGCGCGTCAATCCTGTCTCCGAGCGAAGCCACATTTGCGACTGACGCTTCCCCGGCCGAGTAAACCTCGCACACCTCGTCTACGAGAGCGCCTATAAACCGCTCGTCAAGCCTTACGGCCAGAATGTGTCGCGGCCTTTGAGCGTTGCTCAACTCAGCCCGCAGGCGAAGGTCTACTACGGGCAGCATGACGCCGCGAACGTCAACCAGGCCGGTTAGAAACTTCGGTGCACGCGGCAGCCTGACGGGCTCGGAGTAAGGCAGGACTTCGGCCACGTCCGTGACATCAAAGGCAAAATACTCGTCCTCAAGCCGCACGACTACGAACTCCTGCAGATCATTCGGCTCCACTTTTTTATCGCGCGCGTCGGTCATAGGCGCTGAAAGCCCCCGGGACTTTTCTCTCTCAGTTGCGACGAAAGCTCTTCTCTATGTCGTGCGTTGCCAGGCGCAGTATAACGGGCCGGCCGTGCGGGCAGTTCGTGGGCGAAGAGGTCTGTAGCAGCCTGTCAATCAGCCAGCGCATCTTCTCGGGCGCAAGCACCGAGTTGTATTTGATGGCGGCGCGTGAGGACAAAGCCAGGCTGATGCGCTCGTCCATGGATGCGCGCGTAAACGTGCGCCTGTCCGCTTCAATCGAATCCAAAAGCTCTGCCAGAAGCGCGCGTGCCTCGCCCGGAGGAAGGTCTGCCGGGACGGCTCGCACGGCGACGGTGCGCCCCGAAAGACGCATCAGGCCGAAGCCGTAAGTCTCCAAATCTTCGCTCATGGCGTCGAAGGCTGTGGCCTGCGCCGGGGTCAGGTCGAAGGTTTCAGGCATCAGCAGGTTTTGTGATTCCGTCATGCGCCGCTCGCGCGCGCTGTACCGGTCGAAGAGGATGCGCTCGTGCGCCTTGTGCTGGTCGATCAGTAGAAGCCCTTCGTCGTCCGTGGCCACGATAAAGCTGGCTTCCAGTTGTCCGAGCGGGCGAATGTTTGCGCCCACCGATTCGGCGGGTAATTCTCGCACTATGCCGTAGACGGATGAGAGATGAGACAGCTTGTTTTCGAAGCCCGCGCGCACAGGCTCAGGGCTATTGTGAAAGGGAGTTGATGAAGCGGCTGGTTCCGGCCCGTGCGTGCGTGACTCAGAGTAGCCGGGCTCTTGGCCCACAGCTTCCGCGGCTTCCGACGCAAACGGCTGAGCGGGCATAGCCTCCTGCGCCCCCTTCTCTTCTCTTGCTTGCGCCGCATCGCTTTCAAAGACGGGCTCACGGGCCTCTTTGCCCGACGTGAGACCAAACTCTATGCGGTTCTGAACGGGAGGCGGCAAGGGCCTGAGCTGCCTGATTGGGGCTTGCGTGCGCGCAGAATCCGTCTCTTCCTGTTTGTAGGAGGAGCGTTCGAACTCTTCGCTCCTGACGGCCGGGCCGCGCAAGTCGGCGGCCTGTGCTTCCGGCTTCGCAGCAGCGCGTCCTGCCGCAGCTTCCTCTTCATCCTGTTCGGCTGCGCGCGAGTAGCCCGCGCTTACCAGAGAGCGCCGTACGGCTTCGTGCACGGAATCCGCCACAGCAGCCGCGCGGCGAAAGCGCACCTCCGTCTTCGCTGGATGAACGTTTACGTCGACCTCTTCGAGCGGCACCTCCAGAAACAGCAGCGCCGCCGGGTAAACTCCCTGAGGCAGAATCGTGCGATAGCCTTCGGAGAGCGCGCGAGAAATCAGAGGGTCGCGCACGTAGCGACCGTTGATGAAGAGATATTGAGCGTCGCGCGACGTGCGGCGCTCGCGAGGGGCCGAGACGAAGCCGTGCACGCGCGCTACATTTTCGAGGCTGCCCGAAACCTCCAGCAGATTTGCTATGAACCTTTCGCCGAAAATCTGAAAGGCGCGCTCGCGCAAGTCGCGCGCGGGCGCTACGCGCAGCGTCTCGCGCCCGTTATTCGTCAACGCGAACGCTATCTCAGGATGAGCCAGCGCGTAGTGCGTGATGAGGTTCGTCAGGTGAAAGCTCTCGGTCGCCTCCGAGCGCAGGAACTTTCGCCTGGCAGGCACGTTGAAGAACAGGTCGCGCACGCTGAGCGTAGTCCCCTTGGGGTGCGCCGCATCCTTAACGTCCTTCACGCGCCCGCCTTCTATCAGAACGCGCGTGGCCGCCTGCGCGTCTTCACGCTTCGTCAGAAGCTCGACGCGCGCAACAGAGGCTATGGAGGCCAGAGCCTCGCCGCGAAACCCGAGCGTTGAAATGGCGAAGAGGTCGTCGCTGCTCGTTATCTTAGACGTGGCGTGACGCTCAAAGGCCAGAAGGGCGTCGTCGCGCGTCATGCCCTCGCCGTCGTCCGCGATGCGCAGAAGCCGGCGGCCCCCGCCTTCTACATCAACATTGATGCGACGCGCCCCGGCATCAATTGCATTTTCGACCAGCTCCTTTGCGACGGATGCGGGGCGCTCCACCACCTCGCCCGCGGCAATCTGGTTAATCAACTGATCCGGGAGAACGCGAATTTTGGACATAAAGAAGTAACCGGCGGCCAGCAATCAGCAGTCAGTAAAAGCAAGCGAATCTCCCTGCTGATTACTCATAAATAGACTATCTGATGGTCGTGAGAGGCCAGGTTGATGGCTTCGTAAATCCAGTTGATGCAGTAGCGGCCATGACGCGCCAGGAGCGACGTGACGTTGATGTGCCGCTCCTGTAGAGCCTTCTGCGGGTAGAGCTGTGCGGCTGCCCGCTCAAGCTGGCGATGCGCCGCGCGGTCTCTGTTCATCTGCGCGCGGTGAAAGCGCGTACGCAGTCCCGTGAGCTGGTACTCTATCTTTCTTCTTCCCGTCTCAAGTGCGTCCGCCAGCGTCGGGTCGACGCTTTTGAGTTGCTCCTTGAGCTTATCCAGCTCACGCTCGACCGCTCTCTCTGCTTCGTCAAAGGTCTCGGCGGCCTCCGTTCCCAGATGCTCTT
>DASVVZ010000371.1:0-9228 GCA_036389875.1 Pyrinomonadaceae bacterium | reverse complement strand
GGAGCGTGAAGAAGAGTTGTTCCGTCGCGCAGACCTGGTCTTCACTGGCGGGCAGAGTCTTTACGAAGCGAAGCGCGAGCTTCACCAGAACATCTATCCTTTTCCTTCAAGTATAGACGCGACGCATTTCGTCAGGGCAAGGTCTGTTGCGGTTGAGCCGGAAGACCAAAGAGAGATACCGCATCCTCGTCTGGGATTCTTCGGCGTGATTGACGAGAGAATGAACATGGAGCTTCTGGCGGGAATAGCGGATGCGCGTCCCGACTGGCATCTGGTCATCATCGGCCCCGTGGTCAAGATTGACGAAGCCGACTTGCCGCGAAGATCGAACTTACATTACCTGGGCGGAAAGCAGTACTCGGAGCTTCCGGCCTATCTGGGCGGCTGGGACGTTGCGCTGCTGCCGTTTGCGCTCAACGAGTCCACGCGCTTCATCAGCCCTACGAAGACTCCCGAATACCTGTCGGCGGGAAGGCCCGTCGTCTCGACTTCCATACGCGACGTGGTGCGTCCCTACGGACAGCTCAATCTGGTTCGCATAGCGGATACGGTCGAAGAGTTCGTCGCGTCCTGCGAGGAAGCTATGAGCGAAGACGCCGAGAAGCGTGTGCGCGAAGTGGATGCTTTTCTGGCCGAGACTTCGTGGGATCGCACTTGGGGGCGCATGTCCGAATTGATTGAGGATGTCGTTCAAAGCAGGCGCGGGATGCTCACGGTGCCGAAGGTTGCTGTGACCAGGGCCGGAGCAGGCGCTTCGTCATCGCGCGCCGCTTCGGTTGGAAATTATGTGGCGGGTGATTAACCGGTTGTTTATTAAAGAGCGTACGAAATGGGGGGAACAATAAGGTGTTCGATTACTTGATTGTCGGGGCTGGTTTTGCCGGAAGCGTTCTGGCCGAGCGGCTTGCCGTGGGTTCCGGAAAGAAAGTCTTAATCTGCGACAAGCGGCCTCACATAGGCGGCAACGCATACGATCATTACAACGATGACGGCATACTTGTGCACAAGTACGGCCCGCACATCTTTCATACCAACTCGCGCGAAGTCTTCGAGTATCTTTCTCGTTTCACGGAGTGGCGCTCGTACCAGCACAGAGTTCTGGCGTCGGTTGACGGGCAGCTTCTTCCGATTCCGATTAATCTGGACACCATCAATAAGCTCTACGGGCTGAATCTCACCTCCTTCCAGGTTGAAGAGTTCTTTCAGTCGGTCGCAGAGCCCACAGCCGAGATTCGCACCTCGGAGGACGTGGTGGTGAACCGCGTGGGACGCGAGCTTTATGAAAAGTTCTTCCGCAACTACACTCGCAAGCAGTGGGGCCTGGATCCTTCCGAGCTGGACGCGTCCGTGACTTCAAGGGTTCCGACCAGAACCAACCGCGACGACCGATATTTCACGGACTCTTATCAGGCGATGCCCCTGCACGGCTTCACTCGCATGTTCGAGCGCATGCTTGACCATCCGAACATCAAAATCATGCTCAACTGCGATTACCGCGAGATCGAGAAGGACATCCCTTTCCGCGAGATGATTTACACGGGGCCTGTGGATACCTTCTTCGACTACTGTTACGGAAAGCTGCCCTACCGCTCGCTTGAGTTCAAGCACGAGACGCACGCCGTGTCGCAGTATCAGGAGGCCCCTGTGGTCAATTACCCGAACGAGCATCTTTATACGCGCACGACGGAGTTCAAGTACCTGACAGGGCAGGAGCATCAGAAGACCAGTATCGTTTACGAGTTCCCGCGCAGTGAAGGCGACCCTTATTATCCCGTGCCGCGCAAAGAGAATGCGGAGCTTTATACTAAATACAAGGCTCTGGCGGACTCTACGCCGGACGTTCATTTCGTTGGGCGGCTCGCGACCTACAAGTACTACAACATGGATCAGATAGTCGCGCAGGCTCTCACCGTCTACTCGAAGATTTGCGGAGCCAAGCGGTCGCAGGCCGTAAAAGCGGCGCTTCCATCCGCTCAACAGGGCAACGGAAACGGCAATCAAAAGGTGACGGACGAGCTTTTAGTCACATCACGGTAACAAATCGGCTACATAAGCTGTAGGAGAAGAAGGACTATGCACACGAAGCCGTCCCTTGCCTCCTCGCTTGAGCTTTGGGCAGGAGTCGAGTGCAGCATCACTCGCATCGGCGACCGCTTTTACGACCAGCTGGAGCGGCAGGGACACTACGCGCGCCCCTCAGACCTGGAAGAGTTCGCGCGCCTGGGGATACGCGCTCTGCGTTACCCAGTGCTCTGGGAGAAGACTGCGCCCGGTTCGATAGAGGACGCCGACTGGAGCTGGGCCGAGGAGCGTCTCGCGCTGCTCAGGCAGCTGGGCCTGCGCCCCATAGTGGGCCTGGTCCATCACGGGAGCGGGCCCCTACACACGAGCCTCGTTGATGATGAGTTTCCCGAAAAGCTGGCCGCTTATGCGCGCGCCGTGGCTGAGAAGTTTCCGTGGGTAGAGGATTACACGCCCGTCAACGAGCCTCTGACGACGGCTCGCTTCAGTGGTCTTTATGGCCACTGGTATCCGCACGGGACTGACGACCGAACTTTCGCACGCGCCCTGCTGAACGAGTGTCGCGGGGTGCTGCTCGCCATGCGCGCCATACGAAGCGTCAACCCGCGCGCGCGACTCGTACAGACGGAAGACCTGGGCAAGACCTACAGCACAGGAAAGCTAGCCTATCAGGCAGAGTTCGAGAACGAGCGCCGGTGGCTCTCCTTCGACCTGCTGTCGGGTCGCGTTACGCGCGCGCACCCTCTGCGTGGTTATCTGCTTTCGTCCGGCGTGCGGGAGCGAGAGCTTGAATGGTTTCTTGAGAACGCGGCGCAGCCGGACATACTCGGCATCAATCATTACCTGACGAGCGAGAGATTTCTTGACGAGCGCGTGGAGCGTTATCCGCAAACCATGCATGGCGGGAACGGTCGGCACGCTTACGCAGACGTGGAGGCCGTGCGCGTTCTGGCCGAAGGCGTGAGTGGCCCTCGTACTTTGATGAAAGAGGCCTGGGAGCGTTACGGCGTCCCGATTGTAGTCACGGAGGCGCACCTGGGCTGCACGCGCGAAGAGCAGTTGCGGTGGTTCAAGGAGGTTTGGGAAGGCGCTTTGAGCTTGCGCCAGGAGGGTGTGGACGTGCGCGCGGTGACTGCCTGGGCGCTTCTGGGCTCATTCGACTGGAACAGCCTGATGACGCGCCCCAGCGGCCACTACGAGCCGGGAGTCTTTGATATTCGCTCCCGGGAGAGGCCGCGCCCGACTGCGCTTGCGCGCATGCTTTCCGAGTCGGCGCGAGGCGCTGAGCACAGCGCGTCGGTGCTTAACACGCCCGGCTGGTGGCGCAGGCTGGATCGTCTGCGATTCCCGCCCTTTCGTCATCGCAAGCAGAACGTGGCCAAGACCGTGAGGGGGGTCAGCATGAAAGGCTTACAATCTCGCCCCATTCTTATCACGGGCGCAACCGGAACGCTGGGCAGCGCAACGGCACGCGCCTGCGAGATAAGAGGGCTTTCTTACAGGCTGCTTTCGCGCAGGGAGATGGACATAGCCTGCCCGGAGTCGGTCGAGAATGGCATAAGGGAGCACGAGCCATGGGCGATTGTGAACACAGCCGGTTACGTGCGCGTGGATGATGCTGAACGTGAGCCGGAGAGCTGTTTCCGCGAGAACGCGCTCGGCCCGAAGGTGCTGGCTCAAGCCTGCGAGCGCAACCGCGTTCAGCTTGTAACCTTCTCCTCCGACCTCGTCTTCGACGGCAGCAAAGGGGCTCCTTACTCGGAGAGCGATGAGCCACGCCCGCTAAATGTTTACGGCCGGAGCAAGCTGCTGGCCGAAGGGGAAGCGCTCGATTTGAATCCTTCGGCCTTAGTTATTCGCACTTCAGCTTTCTTTGGCCCCTGGGATGAATACAATTTCCTGACAGCAGCCCTGCGTGCGCTGAGTCTTGAGCAGCGTTTCGCTGCGGCTCACGATATGATCGTCTCTCCCACCTACGTCCCCGACCTTGTCAACGCCAGCCTTGACCTGTTGATTGACGAAGAGAAGGGAATCTGGCACCTGTCGAACGCAGGCGCGGTCAGTTGGGCCGACTTCGCCAGAATGGCGGCCGCTCAGGCCGGGCTCGATCCGGGTTTGATTGAGGATTGTCCCGCGCGCGCTTTCAATTACGCCGCGCGACGACCGGCCTTCAGCGCACTGACGAGCGAGCGCGGTCTTATGTTATCTTCGCTTGAAGAAGCCGTTGCTCGCTACGTGCGCGAGTGTGAAGTCTCATGGACTGCTGACGCGCGCCGCGAGCCGGGAATGAAAACAGGGGCTTCTTTAGCTGCGGCCGGGGCAAAATAGCGCCGGACTCGCGGGGCCGTAGAAACCGTCTCTAACCCGGATAGAGTAAGCGAACCGCTGAATCTGACGAAACATCACAAACAAAGCAGGCAGGCTGCGATTTTTTTGTGCCGTTTCGTCAGATTCAGCGGTTTCATTCTTTATATCAGGTTATAGCCAGAAATAGGATTAGATTAAAAGTTGAAAGAGACAGAAGCGAAGAGCCCTGTGGAAAATTCACCCGCCCCGCCACCCAGACCGGAATATCCGCGCCCGCAATTTGTACGGTCTGAGTGGCTGAATCTAAACGGCGAGTGGGAGTTCGATTTCGACGACGCCAATACGGGGCAGAGGGAAGGATGGCACTACGGGCTGACGCTGGGGCACCGCATCAACGTTCCTTTCCCCTACCAGTCGGAGCTTTCTGGAATCAACGACAAGGACATTCACGAGATTGTCTGGTACGCGCGCAGCTTCGAAGTGCCCGACGCCTGGCGCGGACAAGACCTGTTACTGCACTTCGGCGCTGTGGATTACGCCACGACCATCTGGATTAACGGGCAGATGGTGGGACACAACCAGGGCGGCCATGTCCCCTTCAGCTTCGACATAGCGCCCTATCTGAAGCACGGGGAAAACCGCCTCACCCTGCGCGTCGAAGACAGGCAGAACCCGCGCCAGCCTCGCGGCAAGCAGTCGGTCACGGGCAAGCCGCACGACATCGATTACTACAACACTACTGGCATCTGGCAGACCGTCTGGATAGAGCCCGTCCCGGCGATTCGCATTAACGATATACGTATAACGCCTTCGGCCAGGAGCGGGACTGTTAAAATCGGCGCGCTGCTTCACGCTCCCTCTTCGCTCCGGCGAGTGGTGGCAGAGGCCCTGGATGGCGAGACCGTCATAGCCCACGTGGAAGAGATAACGACTTCGGCCACGGCCCGGCTTACCCTGCACATTCCGGACGCAAAGCTCTGGTCGCCGGAATCTCCGCACCTGTACAGGCTGCGCCTGAGGCTCTTTGAGGGCGACACGCTGCTTGACGAAATTGAATCCTACGCGGGGCTGCGCGATGTGGAGCTGCGCGAGGGCCGCTTCTGGCTCAACGGCGAGCCGATTTATCTGGCCATGGTGCTGGATCAGGGCTACTGGCCCGAGAGTTATCTGGCCGCGCCCTCCGACGAGGCTCTGCGCGCGGACGTGGAATGTATTAAGCGCTTCGGCTATAACGGCGCGCGCAAGCATCAGAAGATCGAAGACCCGCGCTGGCTCTACTGGTGCGATGCGTTGGGCCTGCTCGTCTGGGAAGAGATGCCTAACGCGCGCCAGTGGTCTTCGCAGGCCGAAGAGCGGCTGGCGGCGGAGTGGAAGCGTGCGGTCAGGCGCGACTACAATCACCCCTGCATCATTAGCTGGGTTCCCATCAACGAGAGCATGGGCTTTCCGCGCCTCGGGCGACAGCATCCGGGCCAGTACGCTTTCATAGAGCGCATGGTCGCCATGACGCGCGAGATTGACCCGCAGCGACCCGTGATTGACAACGACGGCTGGGAGCACACGGACATCACGGACATCTGCGCCATACACGATTACACTCCGACGGCGGAACTGCTCAGAAAGCGCTATCAGGAGACGAGCGCGGGCGGGCCTCTGCCGGCCCACGTCTGGATAGGCAACAAGCCGCTCTTCGTACTTGGCTCGCGCTATCGCGGCCAGCCGATAATGCTCACGGAGGTCGGCGGCTTCCTGATGGTTCCTAAAGACGTGCCGCCCGAAAAGCGCGACATGCTCTACAATTTCTACGGCTCCGTCAGCACGGAGGAAGAGCTTCTAATAAAGTACAGAGACCTGATGGAAGGGATAGCAAGCCTGCCCTTTCTGGCAGGCTTCTGCTACACGCAACTGACGGACATAGAGCAGGAGATAAACGGGCTTCTCACCTACGACCGCAGGCTGAAGGTTCCGCCCGAAAAGATTGCGGAGATTCACCGCAGGCTCTTCCCGCTCTGAAATTCAAGGTTTCGTGAGCGGCGCGCGGGCTTTCCGAAAACCCGCGCAGCCCTTCGGAACAGCGCCGCAACTCTCTGGAATGCTCGCGCAAGTCTCCTTGTACGGCGCGCAGCCTCCTGAAAACGCGCGCAGACCTGTGTGAACGTCGCGCAACCTCTTGTAAACGGCGCGCAGCCGCTCGGAAACACTGCGCAGCCTGCTGTAAACGCTCCGCAAGCCCCTGTAACACTGCGCAGGCTGCTGTAACACCCGCGCAGCCTCCTGTGACAGCCCCGCAAGCTCTTGTAACACCCGCGCAGGTCTTCTAAACACCGTCGCAAGCTCCTGTAACACTCTCACGGCTAGTTGTCAGCACGCTTTTTGGGGTTTGAAGCGCTCAATCGGCTATCTTTCGCAGCGGTTGAGCGATTGACGGCGGGCGGGGCGTAACTTTCCTGCAACAATGACTCATGTATCGTAACTATTATGCAATAGAAGTGTCCAGCTTTGATTCACAAATCGCTCAAATCTCGGCTTGACGGGCATTTACACCCCGCATTCGTCCCATAGTCAGACACGATTGGTCAAATTGCTGGTTGTCAGCAGGCTATTCGATTGGTTAGATTCATAGATGGGTTTGCCAGCGCCCTACAGGCAAACCTTCAGCCCTAATAATAAAAGCAAATCAAGCGTGGCTCCACCCTGGTCATGCTCTAATGCAAGGCTCGCTGCTATAACCCTATATTTTTGTGCCGAGCCCTTGCCGTGAAAGGAAAAGATATTGTATTCCCCTTCCCCTAGCCGTTTGCTTTCGTACAGCCATCTTCTTAACTACAGCATTTCCCAGCGCACAAGAATCGCTTTTACCTTTGCTCTTGCGCTTTTCTCCATAGCCTTCGGCATCTCTACGACTCCGGCTCAGAACAGGGCCAGGCGCTCACGCCAGGAGCCTCAGAAGAACGCCCGGCGCGACAACGACAAAAAACGTGACGAGGATAAGAAGCGCACGCTGCTTGCCGTGCGTGACAGAAAACGCGCAGATGAGCAGAAGCGTAACGAGGATAAGAAGCGCGCAAGCCTTGCCGGTAACCGTCGCGCCGTCACTACGGACAGGCGTCTGATGACCTCCGAGAGGCGGCCATCCACGACCGAGACAAGGCGCACGCCCCTTACCGAAGCCGCCAGCCGCGATAACTCTAGGCAGGTTATGCAGAACCCCCTGGTGAGAAGAACAGCGCTGACTTACACCCCCAGAACGCCCGAGCAGCCCTCGAATCGTCCGGTGCTTGTCAACGACATCACCGTCGTCTCACGCATGAGCGACAAGCCTTCGTCGCCGGTTCTCATGACGGTCGCCCCCAGAGCGGGCAGCGCGACCGCCAACGTTCCTTCAATCTGGCCCGTCATGGGCACGCTGCGTAGCGGCGTCGGCATGCGAGGTAATCCCTTCGGCGGCTCCGGCACCGAATATCATAAGGGGCAGGACATTGCAGCGCCCATGGGGACGCCCGTTATGGCGACAGCCGACGGCACCATTATCACCGCCGGATGGCAGCGCGGTTACGGCTGGGTAGTCTATATTGACCACGGAAACGGAATCACCACGCGCTACGGCCACCTCTCGCGCATAGACGTAGAGCTTGGACAGACCATCAGGCGCGGCCAGCAGCTAGGACTCGTAGGCTCTACGGGCCGCTCCACGGGCCCGCACCTTCATTACGAAGTTCGCATCAACGGCCAACCCGTCAGCCCTCTTTTATATCTCCCCGGACAGACCGCGCTTTCGAGCGTCAGCCCGCAGAGCGCCACCGTGCCTGCCGGACAAAGATAGATAGCCTGTCACAGAAGATAAAAAGTAGAAGGGGTGATGATGGTTACCATCGTCACCCCTTCTACTTTTTTTAAGTGAGTGCAGCCGCGCTGCCAATTCGAATAGCCGCCGTGCAGGCTAATCGAACTGCTTCTTGAACTCTTCTAACTCCTGGCGTAGTTGATTTATCTCCGCCTTCAGGGTTTCGACCTCCTGCTCCAAATCCTTAACGCGGTCGCTTCTGGAATGCCTGCCGTGGTCGTCCGTCTCTGCGCCCTCCCTTTCGGGCACGTAATCAATGCTGACCTCTCCCGACAGAAGATGTGCGTAGCGAACCTCCTTCTGGCCTGACTGGCGCGGTAGCTTCAGGACCAGCGCCTGCGGCTCTCTGTTGCCGAGCAGCCGCAGCGCCTCTTCAACTTCGTCAAGTCCCTTGAAGTCGTAGAGACGGTCTGTGCGCCCCCGCAGTTCGCCCACGGTCTGCGGCCCCCTGAGCATCAGCACGCACATGAGCGCCAGTTCCTGCGGGCTCAGCTCAAAGATTTCTTCCATCATGTGCTTGTATTTGGGCACGCGGCTCGTGCTGCCGTAAAAGACGTAAACCAGATTCTTGCCGCGCAGGCTCTCGATTGCGTGATTCACAGTCTCCTCATCATAAGAGACCACAGGGCTGCGATTGCTCTTCTGGTTACAGGCCAGCACGAGCGAGTTGAGCGTCAGCGGATAATATTCAGGCGTGGTAATCTGCTTCTCAACCAGCGCGCCCAGCACCCGCACTTCCACCTCGGCCAATATAGTAGGCATGAATTCCGAAATCCTTCCTGGAAGAATAAGAAAGTAGAGTCAGTATAATACTAGATAAAGTTGAAACCCGTAGGGCGGCATTATCGAGCACGACGCGTTCCCGCATAAACCTTCAGCGCCGCAGAGCCGCTATATCTTTCGCAGGTACTTCGGCGGCACGCTCTCTACCAGCCAGACGCCGTTGGCCGAAACGTAGAACTCGTAGCCGTCCGCGTGCATCGCCGCCGCATTCACTTCGAAAATAGTTGGGCGGCCATGTCTTGCTCCCACGCGCTTAGCCGTCTCCAGGTCCA
>DASVVZ010000370.1:0-2494 GCA_036389875.1 Pyrinomonadaceae bacterium | reverse complement strand
GATTTATCCGACCTTTTCACCGGACGGCTCGCAACTGGCCTTCTCTCGTCAGACGGGGGGCGACTGGGATGTCTTCGTGATGCCCGCCACAGGCGGCGAGGCCAGACGGCTCACCTACATGCCCGAAGACGACCTTGTGATGAACTGGAGTCCCGACGGCAGGAACATACTCTTTACGAGTCATCGCGACGAAGAGGCCACTTTCAGGCTCTACACGATTCCCGTTGACGGAGTGTTCCCTACAATGCTGCCACTGCCTCAGGCGTTCAACGGGTCGTATGCGAGCGACGGCAAGCGCATAGCCTACGTGCCCCGGTCTCCTTTCGGCAACTGGCGCTATTATCGCGGAGGCATGACCTCGCTGATATGGATCGCCAATCTCTCGGACGGTAACATTGAGAGATTGCCGCGCGGCAACTACAACGACGATTATCCCATGTGGGTCGGAGACAAAATCTATTTCGTCTCAGACCGAACGAACACGGCCAACCTCTTCTCCTACGACTTGCAGACGAAGCGCGCCGCGCAGCTGACCAACTTCGAGAAGTACGGCGTGCGCTTCGCTTCCGCAGGGGGCGGGGCGATTGTCTTCACGCGCGACGGCCGCATCTACCTGCAAGACCTTGCGGGCGGCACGGAGGCAAAGCCCATCGACGTGCGAGTGAATCTGGATAGCTCGGAAGCGAAGCCCAGGCCCGTGAACTCAGCGCGTAACGTCGAATGGGCGTCGCTTTCATCAAGCGGAGACCGCCTCATCATAGGCGCACGCGGCGAAACGCTCATGCTTAACCCCGCATCCGGCGAGACGAAAAATCTCACGCAGTCTTCCGCCAGCGCGGAACGATACCCGGCGCTCTCGCCGGACGGGCGGCTCGTAGCCTACTTTTCGGACGAGTCGGGCGAGTACCAACTGCACGTGCGACCCTCCGGCGGCGAAGGACAGGTGAAGAAGATAGCCATAGAGCAGAAGCCCTCCTTCTATAGAGAGCTTACCTGGTCGCCGGATTCCAGAAAGATAGCTTTCACGGACAAGCGGCTGGGACTCTGGTACGCAGACGTTGAAGCGGGCACGGCGCGTCGCGCGGACACTTCGCAGTATTCGTTCCAGGAGCAGTGGTATCCAAAGTGGTCGCCCGACAGCCGCTGGATAGCCTACTCCAAGCACCTGCGCAATCGCATACGCACCGTCTTCATATACGGCCTGGAGGACGCCACGGCGCATCAGGTGACGGACGGGCGCACGCACACGGAAGCGCCTGTCTTCGACAGCAACGGAAAGTATATGTACTTCGTCTCAAGCGCCAACGCGGGCACGAGCGAGTTCGGCTGGGGCGTCCTGAACGGCGTCATGGCAAGGCCGCTTGTGACGCGCTCCCTTCATGCGCTGGTCTTGCAGGACGGGGTCGTGCCGCCGCTTCTGCCGAACGGCCAGCCGAACCCGGACGCGCGCTTTGAAGTGACGAGTGCGCCCGTGCGAATAGATTTTCAGGGACTTGCGCGGCGCGTCATTGATTTGCCGAGCGCCCAGCGTGATTACTCAGAGCTTGTCACGACCAATAAATCAGGCACGCTCTTCGTGCTCGTCAACGAGTGGCCTAAGTCCCCCTCGCCTTTGAGCCGTGCGACTCAGGCGCTCTACGCTTACGACTTAACCAAACCGCCAAAGTTCGAGAAGCTGGTAGAAGAGATTAACGGCTACGAAATCTCGCGCGACGGCTCGCGGCTTCTCTACATCAAGGGGCGCGACTGGTTTCTGGTTCCGGCAGCCGCGCCGGTCAAGCCCGACGAGGGCAAGCTCGACTTGAAGGGGCTGGAGATCACCATTGACCCGCGAGCCGAGTGGCGGCAGATTTACAGGGAGGCATGGAGAATCATGCGCGACTGGTTCTACGACCCGAACTATCACGGGCAGAACCTTGCCGAGCTGGAGCGGCACTTCGCCGAATACCTGCCGAACATCACGCGACGCTCAGACTTGAATAACCTGATGAGCCAGATGCTGGGCCACGTCTCCGTCAGCCACCTTGTCGTCAGTGGAGGCGACACTCCGCCCCCGGCAAGCCAGCCTTCGCGCGTCGGGCTGCTCGGAGCCGATTACGAGATTAGCGAAGGGCGTTACCGCATCAAGCGCATATATCCGTCCAGCCGCTTCAACGACCCCAGCGGCTCCGTCTCGTCGCCGCTCGACCGTCCCGGCGTCAACGTGCGCGAAGGCGAATACCTGCTCGCGGTTGACGGCCAGAACATAGAAGCCGCGAAGAACATCTACAGCTATTTCGAGGGCAAGGCCGGCCGGCCCACTAAGATAACCGTGGGCCCTAAAGCGAGCGGCGAAGGCTCAAGGCAGTTGACGATCTATCCGGCCGCGGGCGAAAACCGCCTGCGCCGCGCTTACTGGGCGGAGATGAATCGCCGCCGCGTGGAAGAGATGTCCGGGGGTAAGCTGGGCTACATCTTCGTGGAGAATTACGGGCAGGGCATAATTGATTTCACG
>DASVVZ010000369.1:0-17869 GCA_036389875.1 Pyrinomonadaceae bacterium | reverse complement strand
CAACAGGTTTGACGGCGCTCGGTTCACAACAGGGTTGCCGAATCTGCCGCAAAGCGTCGCCTATCATGGGTGGGGCTGGGCGCAGATGATTTTGCAAGATCATCTGGGCGGGTGGTGGGTGCCGGGCTTTGGCCTGTATCGCTTCCCGAAAGTTGAGCGCATCGAAGAGCTCGCGCGGGCGCATCCGCAACTGATGAGGATAATGGGCGATGACTCCAACCGCACGGAAGTCTTCCGCCTCTATGAAGACGTGCGCGGCGATATTTGGATGGCGACGACCGGGTTACATATCAAACTCCTGCGCTGGGAGCGCGCGACCGATATTGTGCATGACCACACTGCGGAAACGGGTGTTCCGCCCAACACGAATTTCACGTTCTTTACGGAAGACGGGGCAGGCAATCTCTGGATCGGCGCAGCGGAGGGTGGGGGACTATTGCGGTACCGCGATGGCGAGTTCAGGCGTTTCACGACCGCCGAAGGCATACCGCCGGGCTGGATCATCTATCTTTACGTGGATCAGATGGGAAGGCTTTGGATTGCGAGTCAGCTCGGCGGCCTGAATCGCATTGATGATCCGGCGGCTGATGTATTGCGCGTTATCAGGTACACGACCCTGGACGGACTTTCGAGCAACAACATTCGTAGCGTTACAGAAGATGAGTGGGGACGCATCTACGCCGGCACAGGGAGTGGCGTCGACCGTCTTGACCTGGGGACAGGAAACGTCAAGCATTACACGTCTGCCGACGGCTTGCCGCGCGGCGTCATTGAAGTCGCTTACCGAGACCGGCGCGGTGCGCTATGGTTTGGCTCATTGTCAGGGTTGGCGCGTTTCATTCCCGAAAAGCAGGAGTCGCGCTCGCAGCCGTCCGTCTACATTACGGGCTTGCGCATAGAGGGCATAGCGCAGCGCGTTTCGGAATTGGGCGAAACGAACCTGCCGCAGCTCGATCTGGTTTCCGAGCAGAATGAAGCGAGCGTGGATTTCGTCGGCATCAGCGCCGGCCTGGGAGAAGAACTGCGTTATCAATACGTCCTGGAAGGTGCAACCAACGATTGGAGCGCGCCCACTACAGAGCGCACCATCAGCTTCGCTAATCTCGCGCCTGGGACTTACCGCTTCGCTGTGCGCGCTATCAATGCAGACGGCCATGCGAGCCAGACACCCGCAACCTTCTCCTTCACCATCCGTCCGCCTCTCTGGCAAAGGTGGTGGGTCCTCAGCCTGGCCGCGCTCGCCCTTACCTTAATGGCTTATTCGCTTTATCGCTATCGCGTCTCGCGACTGCTGGCAGTGGCGAACATGCGGACGCGCATCGCCACAGACCTGCACGACGATATCGGCGCGAACCTCACCAAGATCGCCATCCTCAGCGAAGTTGCGCGACAACAGCTCGGCGACGGCGAGTCCGAGGCCGGCAGCCCGCTCGCGTCAATTGCAAATATTTCGCGCGACTCGGTGGCCGCGATGAGTGACATCGTCTGGGCGATCAACCCTGAGCGTGACAGCCTGCTAGACCTGGTGCGCCGCATGCGTCAGCACGCGGAAGAGATTTTCACATCGCGCGACATTAAATTGGATTTCAATGCGCCGGACGCGGAACAACATCTGAAATTGGGCGTTGACGTGCGCCGCGACCTGTTCCTCGTTTTCAAGGAGTCCGTCAACAACGCCGCGCGTCATTCCCTGTGCACATATGTAGAGATCAACCTGCGCGTCGAAGGGGCCTGGCTCGCTCTTGAAATCAGAGATGACGGGATTGGCTTCGATACATCAATTGAGAGTGAAGGACAGGGTTTGATGAGTATGCGCCGGCGCGCTCGGGCTCTTGGTGGAACGCTTGATGTCACGTCGCGCGCCGGTTTGGGTACAGCCGTCAAACTCAGAATCCCCTATACACACTAGAGTTCCTATTCAGGCATGAACCTACCTTAATACGTAGGTGACAAAAGATTCTTTTCGGAGTAGCCTGGGCTGCGCTCGTTCGCAACCCGACCCGTATTCACATGAACCCCATAGCAGACAAACAAGAGACGCAAGCCGCAAGACCGCCCGACGCGATTGTCCGCGTCGTCATCATAGAAGATTTGCGCGAAGTGCGCGAAGGGCTGATGATGCTGATCAATGGCACGCGCGGGTTTCATTGCGTCAGCAGCCACCGCACGATGGAGGACGCGCTTGAAAAGGTTGAGGGCAGCGCGCCTGACGTCATCCTGACGGACATAGGGTTGCCGGGCATGGACGGCATAGCAGGGACACGCATCCTGCGAGAACGTTTTCCTCTGGTACCGATTGTGGCACTGACGGTTTACGACAACGACGATCAAATCTTCGAGGCTCTGTGTGCGGGCGCTTCCGGTTACCTGCTGAAAAACACGCCGCCCCTGCAACTCCTTGAATCTATCAGAGAGGTCTTGGATGGCGGCGCGCCGATGTCGCCCGGAGTGGCGCATCGCGTCGTCAAGCTCTTCCGCCAGTTTCACCCGCCGGAGCGCGCCTCCTATCAACTAACGCCGCAGGAAACCGAGCTGTTGAAGCTTCTGGTCGAAGGCCACCACTACAAGACCGCCGCCCACCAAATGGGCATTACGACGAACACCGTCTCCTTTCATCTCAAGAACATCTATCAGAAGCTGCAAGTCCACTCTAAAACCGAGGCAGTCGCTAAAGCCCTGCTCGAACACCTGATTTGAAATAAGCACAAACGTAAGTGGTCAGGCGAAGCTTCACCTTCCGGGCCTGTCCCATACGCCGCGCATTCTTCGCACCCTACCTACATAGGTAGTTACGCAGGCCTGCCGCGCGATGCTACAAAGGAGACCCGTGCCGAAGGTCTCCCGAATTTGCCCCCTTCTGCCCGCTCGAAAGGAAAGCCCGGATGTTTAAGCGTTTCACCACTGCGCGCGCAGGGTCAATCCGTCTCGTGCTAAGTGCGAGCCTGGCGGCCTGTCTGGTCTTGCTGGCATGCTACCTCTTTCGTCAGCCTCAACCCGCTGCCAACCCACCGCAGTCAGCGACCAATGCGAAGCAGCCGGGCGCGAATCAGCCGCTTGCCGGCGAAAAGGCCCGCGAGTATTTAGCGCAGACGGGCGATGAGTCGCTAATGGCTGCTCTGACGGATGCTCGCCTAGGCCTGCAGTGGCAGGAGAGAGCGCCCTACAAGGATGAGAGCGGCGGCGGTTATCTGGGTATCAGTCACGACCAGAATCTGAGCGCTTGGTTTAAGGAAGACAGTGTGACCCTCATGCCCGCTGCTGCTGAAGCTGAAAGCGAGGGCGCATGGCGTCTAGGGATGAAATTGAGGGCCTACGGCTACGGCTCTCAGATGCAAACTGCGCCGCCTGTCACGGCGCGCAATGTGAAAGAGAACCGCATTGAGTATGTCAGGTCTGACAAGACGGCACAGGCTACTATCTTCAACTCCCCAATCATTGATTTCAACAATCCAGCTCCGAATTTCGCATTCAACTCGGCTCGCCCGCGCGTCGTGGAGTGGTACGAGAATCAGTCTGCGGGCATCGAGCAGGGCTTCACGCTTGCGGCCAGACCGGCGCGCGCCACGGGTGTGGCCGCTAATGAACCGTTGCGCCTGGTGATGGAATTGACGGGAAAGTTGCGCGCGCGTGTGACTGGTCAAGGACAGTCTATAGAGTTGACGGATGAGAAGGGCGTACGCGCTTTAAGCTACGGCAATCTTCGGGCTGTGGATGCGGGCGGGCGGGAGCTTGCGGCGAGGATGGAGACCAGGGCAGAAGGGCAGGAGATTGCGCTCGTGGTGGATGATGCGGGAGCAAGTTACCCGATCACGATTGACCCGCTCCTTTCGCAGCAGCAGACCTTGGTTCCACCCAAGTCCTGGGCGGAGAGAGCCAATCTGACGGCCAGCGACGGCAGGGCTGATGAATTATTCGGCAACAGCGTCGCCATCAGCGGCGACACTGCTATCGTCGGATCGTACAACAAGGGCAGGGCTAAAATCTTTAAGCGGGGTGCGGATGGAACGTGGGTCGAAGTGATGAAGCTGGTGGGCACAAGCCAATTCGGTCGACGGGTAGCCATCAGCGGCAACATCGCGTTGATTAGCGACTACAGGTCGGTTTGGGTCTATGAACGGACCGACAAGGAGTGGAAATTTAAAACTACACTAGACGGAAGTAACATCTGGAATTTCGGAGACTCTATCGCCATTGACAGCGATACGATCATCATCGGCGCTCCCTACTCCACGGGCGATGATAACAGAATGGGCGCAGCATATGTTTATAGGCTACTCGACGGCGGCGGGGTGTCACCACCAGTGAAACTAGTAGCAGCCGACGGCCAGAATTATGACGGCTTTGGCTGGTCGGTTGGCATCAGCGGCGACACGGCCATCGTCGGCGCTCATTTCGCTACCGGCGCTAATAACGGAACGACGGGCGCAGCATATGTTTTTACGCGGAGCGGGGGCGCCTGGTTGGCACAAGTGAAGCTACTACCAACCGACGGCAGGGAGAATCTGCAGTTTGGCTGGTCGGTTGGCATCAGCGGCAACACGGCCATCGTCACGGGCAGCGTGCCTTATGTCTTTACGCGGAGTGGGAGTACGTGGTCGCAGGGGCAGAAGTTGGCCACCAACGGCTTCGGCGCCTCAATCGCCATCAGCGGCCAGAGGGCGATTGTCGGGGTTCCCGGTACTCGCAACGGTCGAGGCTCGTTTTTTGTCTTTGCACCCCGGGGCGGAACCTGGCAAGCGATTGAGGAATATATGGCGAGCGACACGCCAGCCGGCACTGATTTAGCAGATTTCAGTTTCGGCGCATCGGTGGCCATCAGCGGCAACAGGGCCATGGCCGGGGCGCCCTATAAAAAAGTGGGCGCAAACCGCGATCAAGGCGGGGCTTACATTTTCGAACTCCTTGATACTGACGGCGACGGCCTGCCCGATGAGTGGGAGAGGAGTGGGATCACCGTTAATGACGCCGGAGAAATCAATATCGGCAACACTGGCAATGGCGTGTTCATTGATCTGCCCGCCATGGGCGCAGACCCCATGCACAAGGACATCTTCATCCACGCCGATTGGATGCCCACAAGTCCGGTTGGAGACATCTTAAAGCCCTCTGCCAGAGCCATCCAAATGGTCATTGGCGCCTTCGCCGATGCGCCGGCTCAGCTTGTCAAGAATCCGGACAAGAAGAAAGGCATACGCCTGCACATTGATCTCGGCCCAGACAGCATCATGAATCCCATGACCGGGGAAACCTGGGGCAAAAATCGCTCCGGCAAGAATCTCTCGAAGGCCGGTCAGGTGCCGTTTCAGAAGGAAATCGGCTCGTTCGACAGCGTCAATAACAATATAAATAACTTTTCATATAACTGGAGAAACGTTGACCTCATCAAGACGCAGTACTTTAGGGACTCGAAGAGAAGCGCAGTTTTCCACTATGCTCTGTTCTGCAACATCTTTCCTGGTAACTTTCTTGGCGGTCTTTCGCGAAGCCATCCTGCCACAGACTTTATCATCGCCTCTGGCGAACTTAAGTCCGCGGCTGGCAAAAGACGAATTGCCATACCAATGGACTATGCTATCTCAATCATGCACGAGTTAGGCCATAATCTGGGACTGGATCACGGCGGCGCAGACGACATCAATTACAAACCGAACTACCTGAGTATTATGAACTATAGATTTCCGTGGGGTCTGCTCAGCCCCAACGGAAAAAAGCTGCCAAAATTAGATTACTCGAGGCTGGCGCTGCAAACTCTGAATGAGAAGACTCTCTACGAGTCTGTTGGTATCAACGATCCACTAGGGCATCTGACCACGTGGAACATTCTCAGGCCCCCGTCCTCGCCTCCCGGCTCTAACAAATGTGTCAGCAACCCGAATGGCTATTACAAGATTTTTCTGCCCGGCCCTGAACTCGACTGGGATTGCGACGGAGAAAAGATGACGACACCTATCACAACCGGCCTGGACATTAACGGCGACGGAATATGCGTCAGACCAGGCCCGGATAAAATCCTGTATGAAGGCTCTCTCGGCGGTGATGATAAACCTGTAGATGATGGCGCTGGAGGCCAGGTAATCACTTCCGGCCGGAACCGTATCTGTGAATCTACCGCCAGGGAAGATGACGTTCAGTCGCAGAAAGTTGGATTTACAGAACACGATGAACTGAAGGGATTTGAAGACTGGTCGAAGCTCGTCTTTGACGGAGGTGGCAAGTTAGGTGCTCAGGGAGTAAGCGACTCCGACCAAATGATTACCGAGGTTAATGAGCCGACAATTGACGAAATTCAGCAGCAAGCGCCGCCCGCGCTACTCGAAGAAATGGAAGCGGCTCCGCTGGATGAAGTTACCTACTCGCCGGTGTCTGGCCCCGCAGCGCTCACGGTTAATTTCGACGGCAGCGCTTCGACCGCCGTCACCGGAACGATTGTCAAATGGGAATGGGACTTTGGCGACGGGTCAACAGGCACGGGCGCGACCGTCTCGCATACCTACACGACGAACGGCGAGTATTACGCCAGTCTGATTGTTACGGACAGCGAGGGGCGCGAAAACCTTGTGCCGTTGCTCCATCTCGTGAGGGTCACAAACGACTTCCCTAATCTGACGCCATCGCAGCCGCCCGCATGGTCCGACAAGGTTGTGGTCTCAAACGTACCAGGCACGGGAACGGACAGCGCGGAGCTGACCACTAACGACACCCTCTATCTTGACTGGGCTGTGACAAATGACGGCGATAGCCCGACCGTAGCGGACTTTGCCACAAAGCTTTATGTGGATGGCGTAGAGACGTTCACTTGGGTCACAAATCCGCCGCTCGGTGTGAACTCCTATACGGGGGTGCAGGACTACGCCTTCGGGCCGCTCAGTGCCGGGCAGCATACGATCAGGATCGTCGCCGACACTCCGGGAGCGATGTCAGAGACGAATGAGTCGGACAATGAATACAGTAAGGTCATCAACATCACGGCGACGCCCCCGAATCCGAACCCGACGCCGACTCCGACGCCAATTTCGACAACTCTGCCGAATCTTGTTCCCTATCAGCCTGAGGGTTGGACGGATAAGCTGGTGATCTCTTACGAGAAGGGTACTAACACAGGCGGTGGCCCGTTCTCGACGACCGACAACCTGTATGTGGATTGGGCGGCGATCAACTCGGGCAGTGCTCCAACGACCGCGGGCTTCATCAGCAGGCTCTACGTGGATGGAGTTTTAGCACAGGGCTGGACGACCACGCGCGTGCTCGTTCCGGGTGATGTCGTCGGAATTCAGGATCACTACCTCGGTCCGCTCGGCGCGGGCGAGCATACCATCCGCATCGTTATCGACTACGAAGATGTGATCGGGGAGAGTAACGAAGAGGATAACGTCTATACAAAAACGATCAGCATAGTAGGCCCTGCTCAAACGCCTACTCCGACACCGACGCCAATTCAGAGTCCGACGCCGACTCCGAGTCCAACGCCAACGCCGGCCCCCGGCAACGTTGATCCCGCTTTCACCGCGACGGCAACATGGAATCAGGGTTCTGTTTATGCGACCGTCACGCAACCGGACGGCAAGGTAATCGTGGGTGGGGTTTTTGAATCTTTCGCTGGATGCGGGCGCAACGGCATCGCGCGTCTGAACGCTGATGGAAGCTGCGACCCGACTTTTGACGCGGGTCTGGCGATTCCGAATCAGGAGAGAGAACAATCTTCGGTCCAGACTCTGGTCTTACAACCAGACGGTAAAGTTCTGGTCGGCATCAAATATACAAATTACGTAGGTGATTTCGGCCAGAACCCCAACCGTCGAGTAATTATCCGTCTCAATACCGACGGCACACTCGATTCTTCGTTTAACTCCAGCGGACTGGAGACTACTCTAGGCGGGGATAGAGTGACAGCCATCGCCTTACAACCGGATGGCAAGATCATCATCGGCGGGAGCTTCAATTACAACAACAATACCCGGGACAACCTCACGCGTTTGAATCCGGACGGCAGCGTCGATTCGGCCTTCGTTTTGCCGACCGGCAAGGATTACTCCTTTACTCGCACGGACGGCTTTGACAGCGGGGCCCTGGTTAACGGTATCGCCATTCAGGGGGACGGCAAGATTGTAATCGGCGGCGCTATCCATTTTGGCCCCCGGAGTGACCCGAACGCACCGCACAGTCTCTTGCGCCTCAATACGGACGGGTCTCTCGACGCGAGTTTCAACGCACGCATACTTATCACCGCGCCCGATGGCTCTCACATAGACATTGATGCGCTCGCTTTGCAGGCGGACGGAAAACTCATCGCCACAGGCAACAATCTGCGTGCAGGAAATGTGGGGGCGGCGATCGCGCGGGTTAACGTGGATGGCACGCGCGATGCGAGTTTTACGGACGCTTTCCAATCCACCAATACCACTTACTATAGTCTGAGACGCCTCGCCATTCAGCCGGATGGCAAAGTCATCGTCAGCGGGGGCTTCTTTATGACCACTCCTGTCACGCGCTCACACATCGTGCGCGTGAACGCAGACGGCACTCTCGATGCTTCGTTCGACACAGGTATCGGCATTACCGGAGAGACGGGCCACTCCGTAGATTCCTTCGAGCTGCAAGCGGACGGTAAGATAATGGTCACCGGCTCGATTGATAAATTAAAGGGAGTGCCGGCCGAGCGTATCCTGCGACTCTTTTCGGATGGGAGCCGCGACCCCTCATTCGAATCAAACGGGCCGGGCCTCAACGCAGAGGTGCATGCGATTGTCCGTCAGCCGGACGGGAAACTGCTCGTCGGCTACAGTGGTATCAACTCTGGTATCAGCAAATTGAACGCCTCGCGGCTCAACGGCATCGGGCGGCTCAACGCGGACGGCAGCGTTGATACGAGCTTCACCTCGCCCTGCAACGTTTCAGCACGCATTACCCACATCGCGCTTCAGGCGGACGGCAAGATTATCATCACCGGCGGCTGCCAGATCACGGGTGAGTCCACGTCTTCGGGCATCAGGCGGCTCAACGCAAACGGCACGCTTGATACGAGCTTCGTCGCGCCGAGCGGGGCCGGCTACGGTATCGCCATTCAGCCGGATGGCAAGATCATCACGTACATCAGCAGCTCTTCTTTTTCCACTAGGATCGGGCGGCTCAACACGAACGGGAGCCTCGACAGCACTTACCCCGATATCTTCATCGACGGCGGCTTTAACGCGATCATGTTTCAACCCGACGGGCGTCTCCTGCTGGCCGGTACCTTTACGTACATCGCGCGTAACTCTCAGTATGTAACGCGTAACAATATTGCGCGGCTCAATGCGGACGGCAGCGTCGATACGACGTTCGATCCCGGCACAGGCACTGGTGGAAATGGGTTCAACTCAGCCATCCGCAAGCTCATCCTTCAACCCGACGGGAAGATCATCATCGGCGGCGATTTCTCCACCTACAACGGCACGGCGCGCGACCGCATGGCGCGGCTCAACGCGGACGGCAGTCTGGACACTTCCTTTAATCCGGTCCTGCCCACCTCGCATTCACTCAACGAGGGTGTGGGCGCTCTCGCCCTGCAACCCGATGGTGAAGTGGTCGCCGCAAGCGTCTATCAGGTCGGTGGTCAGGAGTTCAACCGCGTCTTCCGACTCAACACGGACGGCAGCCTCGACGACGCTTATCCGTTCAGCGCGGAAATTACGGGCGGCCATGCTCGTGTCAATGAGATTTTGATTCAGCCGGAAAACAATATCTTGATCGGCGGAGATTTTGATACGATCACCGGCTTTGTACGCCTGGCTCTGGCACGACTCGCCTTAGGAGCAACGCCATCGCCATCACCATCCCCCACCCCGACACCTGATCCAACGCCGACGCCAACGCCTGCGCCCACGCCGACGCCGACTCCGGTAGCGAAGACCATTCAGTTAAGTTCAGCGAACTACTCCATAAATGAAGGGGAGAGCAACACGCCGCAGGGCTTCGGTATTCTCAGCATAGATGTCACGCGCTCTGGCGACACCTCTTCTGCCGCATCAGTCCAGTACTTCACCTCTGACCAGTCAGGCGGCAACGAGTGCGATCAGGTCACAGGACAGGCTTCACAACGCTGCGACTACGCCACGGCAGCCGGCACGATCAGGTTTGCAGCCGGCGAGACTTCCAGGCAGATAAAAATCTCCATCGTCAGCGACGGGTACGTCGAAGGCAATGAAAGCTTCATCATTAGACTGCATAGACCTGCGGACGCCTCGCTGGGTGTGGTCAACCAGGCCACAGTCAATATAGTGGATCGCGGGGTGGCGACCGCGCCTGCGCAGAACCCATATCTGTCCAACCAATTCTTCGTCCGCCAGAACTACCTGGACTTTCTGGCACGCGATCCTGATGCGGGCGGATTTACTGACTGGACGAATGTGCTGAACACTTGTGGCACAGAGAAGGGTTTCTTAGGTGCGCCGCCCACGTGCGACCGCGCGCATGTGTCGCACGGGTTCTTCGGCTCTCCGGAATTCACAGACACGGGTTTCCTCATCTACAGGATGTACGAGGTAGGAATGGGAAGGCTCCCTCGCTACAATGAGTTTATCCCGGACATGGCATCTTTGAGCGGGTTCGGCCTCTCTGACGGCATAAAGCAGCAGAACATGCAGGACTATCTGCAATTGTTCGTCGCCAAGCCGGAGTTTACCCTCCGCTTCAGCGATTCCTTACAACCTTCCGAGGCGTCACAACTGATATTGAAACTGGAGCAAACTGCCGGGATGACATTACCTGCGACGGCAACTACTTCCCCGGGGCAGCCAACGCAATACGGTAGGCAGGAGTTGATCAACCTGAGAGCCAGCGGCACGTTCACCGTCGGCCAGACCTTGAAGGCGTTCGTAGAACAGCAGCCTGTTTATGACAAGTATTTCCCGAGAGGCTTCGTGACAATGGAGTATTTCGCTTATCTCAAGCGTGATCCGGATTTGAACGACCCGAACCTAGTGGGCTGGAATGACTGGGTTGATGTTTTCACAAACGGAAGACCGAGCGCGGGCATAGCTCCCAGGGACATTCATCACTTAATCTTCGGGTTCATCTACTCAGAGGAGTACAGGAAGCGCTTCGGTCAGCCATAGCACCAAGACCGTGGGCATATCATAGTATCTCTCACTCTATTGACTGGCAGTCATGAGATCAGGGGTTCGCCCACCCCCGGCTCCATCAATAGATTATAAACGACGAACTCTAATATGAAAGAAGCGGTACGCGGCCCGGACAGTCTTTCGGGGCGGGTTGGCAACGGAAATGAGAACGACGGGAGCCGCCCCGCCGTTAGTCATTGAATCTTTGGTGGAGCCGGGGGGCGAACCCCTGACCTCCGTATTGCGAGCTAAACGCTCCACTAAAACCTAAACAACTGATTCTACAGCGGAGCGCAGCCACGCCGTACAATCACATGTTTGCCTCTATTGACAGCTGGTAGCAGTCCTTTATCTTTCGTTATCTCGGAATTTCTGCCCCAAAATGCCTCCTCAATAACGTGTCCCTATTTATGCCATCTCCGCCAGTTCTGACCACCGATCCAGGTCATGAGCAAGCTGCGCTATCAGTGTCTCTCTCTCCTTGAAGAGTTTATGTACGAGGTGCGCGTCGCTTGAATTTGCTGCCAGTTCCGCCTCAATTTCGGCCTGGCGCTGTTCAGCAACCCGAATCCGCGTCTCCAGCTCCTCCAATTCCTTCCGCTCTTTGAAAGAGAGCTTATGTTTTACCGTCGGAGCCTGTGCCACCTCCGGTTTCGGATACTTTATCTTTGCCCTGGGCCTAACGGCGTCAGATTCTCTCTCCTCTTTCTGGCGGGCTTCCAGGAAAGCAGAATAGTTTCCCGGGTACTGACGCAAAACCCCATTGCCCTCAAAGCGAAAGATATGCTCTACGGTGCGATCCAGAAAGTAGCGGTCATGACTGACAACCACCAGGCAACCGTTGAATCCATCCAGATAATCTTCCAGCGTTAACATAGTTTGAATGTCCAGGTCGTTGGTCGGCTCGTCAAGAAGTAAAACGTTTGGAGCACCCATGAGCACTCGCAGCAGGTAGAGCCGCCTCCGCTCGCCACCCGATAGCTTTGAGATAGGGGCATACTGCATCGCGCCCGTGAAGAGAAACTTCTCAAGCATCTGGCCTGCGGTAATAAACTTCCCATCAGCCGTTTCAACGCGCTCAGCAACCTGACGAATGTAATCAATGACTCGCTCCGACTCATTCAGGTCGCGATTCTCCTGATCGTAATATCCGAAGCGAACAGTCTGGCCTACTTCTACAGTGCCGCTGTCTGCGGCTGTCCGATTTGTGATGATCTCCAGCAGGGTGGTCTTACCCGCCCCGTTCGGGCCAATGATGCCTATACGGTCGCCGCGATTGAAGATATTGCTAAAGCCGTCAAGCAGAACTCGACCGTCGTAAGATTTGCTTACGTCGCGTAGCTCCAGAATCTTCTTGCCGATTCGGCTTGAGCTGACCGAGATATCGAGTTCGGCTTTAGCCGTCTCTTTCGGTTGCGCCATTAAGCTTTCGGCGCGGTCAATGCGAGCCTTTGATTTACGGGTGCGCGCTTTCGCGCCCCGACGCAGCCAGGCCAGTTCGCGCCTGATTAACATCTCCCGTTTTTCTCCTTCGACTTTACGGGCGAGTTCCTGCGCCTCCTTTTTCTCTAGATAGTAGGCGTAATTTCCTTCGAACGACTGCACGGCGCTTCGATCTATCTCCAGAATTCTGCTCGTCACGCGATCCAGAAAATAACGGTCATGCGTGACCAGAAGAAGCGCGCCGCGATAGCGCTGCAGATAAGTTTCAAGCCAGGTAATGGTTTCCGCATCGAGATGATTAGTCGGCTCATCGAGAATGAGCAAACCGGGGTTTTCAATCAGCGCATGGGCGAGAGCGACCCGCTTTCGCTGGCCACCCGAGAGTGTACCCATCAAGGCGGTGGTGTCGTGAATGCCCAGCCGGCTCAAGACCAGCCTCGCATTTGTCTCCGTTTCCCACGCGCCTGAGACCTCCAGTTCATGGGCTAACTCTGCCACGCGATTCAATAACCTCTGGTCTTCTTTGTCTTTAGACGCCAATTCCTGGCATGCGCCCTCATAGTCATGCAGCAACTTCGTCCGGGCGTCATTTGCGGCAAACACTGCGTCCAGCACAGTTCGGTCTGGCTCGTATGGCGGGTTCTGCGGCAGGTAGCCCACGGAGACGCCTTCGGCGAAGACTATCCTGCCGGAGTCGGGCTTCTCTTCGCCCGCGATGAGTCTAAGGAGAGTGGTTTTGCCGGAACCATTAACGCCGACTACTCCAACGCGGTCGCTCGAGTTCAAGCCCAGACTTACATCTTCAAATAGCGGCTTGATACCGAAATTCTTACTGATTGCTTCAATGGATAGAATATGCATCTAGGACTCAGCGAAGTCTATTATTTTCAATTCCGAATTGCTCTAAATAAGACAAGTCTAATTTCCACTCATGACAGCTTCTACGGTGCCACAGTTCAAAGCACGCCTCTATATAAAGCTCTGCATCTTGAATCGACCACTTGTTAACCTTGGCAAGATGAGCCTTTGCTGCATTCCCTTTCCCGCGAAGCCCCGCAAGCCCTATGTGCTTAACTTCGTGGCATGCGGGGCAGAGTGCCATCAGTCTGACTAGTTTCTGTATGTGATGTTCATCATCATAAACGAATATCTCGTGACATTCTACGGGCCATCTGTCTCCCTGCCCGCCACAGATTTCGCAGCTATGCCCGGCGCGGCCGAAAGTGATTCGCTTAAGCTTTTCCCATTCCCGTGTGGAAACATTTGACCTGACATTCTTATACCAGGCGGTCTTGGGCACTAATTCGATTGTCAGCAAATTACGCGTCATAAGTTTTATTAACCTAAATCTCTTATTTAGTGTCAGGCCAGTGATTCGGTGCAGACCCCGCGCATACTGCACTTGTAGCACCTTTGGGCCTCTTCATGGCTGCGATGCACATCTTTGGCCCTCCGTGCCTCGCGCATCTCTTCGAGCAGCGTAATTAATTCATCCCTTAACTCTTCCGTGTAATCAATAATTATTTCACGGTCAGAATATTTAATGACCCCGTAAGGCACCTCCGCACCTATAGCGCTCTCGACAAGCAGGCAATAGGCCACCAGTTGCATGATGTGTGAATCGTACGGCCTCCCGTTGGCTGGACACTTTGTAGATTTAGCTTCAACGGGAACAATCCCCTCACTGGTTTGCACCAGGTAGTCTGGCCTCCCTGTCAGTCCGTAAGCAGGAGAAACCAAAGGCCTCTCCTGCTTAACACCTCTTTCACTCTCAATAATGGGGCCGAGAGTCGCTACTGGATTCCCCGTATCGCTGTAGATGAGGCGACCCGAAGGCAGGCCCGTCCGCCTGGCAGCACGGCGCGAAGCTAAATAGGCTGAGAGTGCGATAAGGAACAGGATGAAGGAGGAAAGAAGTAGGTAGATCATCCGCGCCACCAGAGGAGCAGAAATATGATGGTAATTATGATCGCCAGAAGACCGGCCGAAGCGGCCACTCTCCCCATACGCTTGGCACGCATGACTGACCGGCCGTGCCTGAGGTGCCACTGCTCGCCAAATTGGCGCGCCTGTTGACCGGAAGTTGGCGCATAGCCTTCCGTTCTCAATTTCCACGCACGGGCACAATAGACGTACTCACCAGCTTCAGAGGCTCTGATTAGCTTTTGCTTTTCATTCACGGTGCGCTGCCGTTGCGTCTATACAAAGAGAGATGGTTCAGTTCAGCTGCTAATTTCGTAGCTGCTCGGAACTCTATTATGAACAATTAAATCTAGTAATAGAAGGAGTATAACTTGGGATTAGAGGTAGGCCCCTTTCAGCTTCTCGGAATTCCCGCCCCAAAATATGCCTCAAGCTAAAGCTTGTCCACTATATAAATAAATACATAGCGGACAAACATGTCAGTTAAGACATCCATTAATAGTTCTCAACAGAGTGGACTGATTCTTAGCGAATTAATAGAGTGCAATAAGACATCAAAAAACTTATTGTCCCAAAAGAAAAACAGCCAGCACTCAGGCTGGCTGTAAGTCGTTGAAATTTAATGGTGGAGCAGAGGGGGGTCGAACCCCTGACCTCCGCATTGCGAACGCGGCGCTCTGCCAAACTGAGCTACTGCCCCACAAGCGAATTAAGATATTAGATAGTGCTTGGGTGAGTGTCAAGCTGTAAAGCGCTGCTTCTTCAGGCTGAATCGCATAGCTTTTTCCGGGCTAACTCTCGAATAACTTTTCTGCCGCAGCATCAAGCGCGTCCGCCAGTTTCTCTATGTTGCGTCCGCCGCCCTGTGCCATTTCGGGGCGCCCGCCGCCTCGTCCCTCCAGTTGCCCGCAGGCCACACGCATCAGTTCATTCATGTCTCCGGGCGCGTCGTTCGAGCGTGCGAAGACGAGCCGCGCCCCTTCAGTGTCTGTGGAGGCCAGAAGCGCCACGGTTTTCGGGTGTCGTATGAGCGTGAGCGCAAGCTGGCGCAGTTCGTCCGGGCTTCTGCCGTAGAAGATTTGTTTGATGGTGCGCAGCTGGTCGCCGCTTGCTTCGGCCTGAGAGAGAAGCTCCTGTGCTTCTGCGCGCGAGGCTACCTCTTCCAGAGAGCGGAGGCGGCGATGCAGGCCTTTGTTCTCTTCAATCAGTCGCGCGGCCGCGTCGGCGGATTCGTCACGAGAGATGCTGAAGAGCGCGGCCACATTGCGCGCCGCATGATTGACGCGGCGGTAATCATTCGCTACGCGTCCTCCGGCGAGAAACTCTATGCGCACGAGGCCCTTGGCGCGTTCCCAGGAGCGGACGCAGATGATGCCGACTTCGCCCGTGCGCGCAGCGTGCGTGCCGCCGCAGGGGCTCAGGTCGTAATCCTCTATCTCTATCAGGCGCAGCTCGCCTTCGCGCGCGGAGTCCTTACGAAGCGGGAGCCCGGCGGCCTCTTCCTGTGTGACTTCGCGTATGTGAATGGAGCGGTTCTCCCAGATGACAAAGTTGGCAAGCTCCACGGCTCTGTAGATGCGCTCGTCCGTCGGATCATCAAGGGCTACGTCAATCTCAGAGGCTTCGGGCATCATGCGAAAGCTGCGCGTCTCCGCCTGGAAGAGGCGTATGAATGCCTGCGAGAGGATGTGCTGGCCCGTGTGCTGCTGTATGTGGTCAAGACGGCGCGGCCAGTCTACGTGACAGCGGACGGTCTCGCCGACTTGCGGCGTGCGACCCTGTATCAGGTGAAGGACACCCTCGTCTTCGCGGTCGAGGCATTCGACTACGCGCGAGCCCGCGAGCATGCCTGTGTCGCTGGGCTGGCCTCCGCCCGTAGGATAAAAGGCCGTGCGATCCAGCGTCACGCCAGTCCACCCGCTGACGCGGTCGGTGACTTCAATCACCTGCGCCTCGAACTCAGTCTGATGCGAATCCTTATAATAGAGACGTTCGGTTCTGCTCATACAGGATTTCAAAGCTACCGAACGCAGCACGGTCGAGTCAAGGCGAAGAAGGGGTGACAGGTGATCGGTTATCGGGTGCCGGGTTTCGAGGAAAAGGAAGAGAATTGGTTTTTCTTTCTCCGTCCAGGTCCCCTGTTACCCGGCCCCCTTTTTATCTTTTGCCTTCTCTGGGGGAAACGCTGATAATCGGTTGCGTCTCTCCCCTGAATCATCATGCTGTCGGTAACGGAGACCTGCTATGAACTCTAGCCGGAAATTTATGGCCCTGCGCGCTGCGCTCGCGCTCGTGCTTGTTTGCTTTGTCTGGACGGTCGCGTCCAGCGCGCAGCAGCAGCAGCAGATAAACAGCATCAATTATCGCCTGGGGATGTCGCGCCCCGGGTCGCATCTCTTCGAAGTGAGTATGGAAGTAGAGCTGGCGGGGAAGGCTGTGGGCTCCGTAGATTTTCAGATACCCAGGTGGTCGCCGGGGCGTTACGCCGTCTTCGATTTCTCGAAGAACGTGCAGGAGTTTCAGGCTCAGGGCAGGCCGTGCTCCATCAATCAAAGATGCGGGCCGTCGCCTTTGACGGCCATGCGCGCGGACGACCAGACCTGGCGGGTAGATGCGCGCGGGGCGCAGACTTTGCTCATCCGCTACAAGGTTTTCGCAGACGACCTTTCGGGCACCTTCTCGCAACTGGACGAGCGGCACGCCAACTTTAACGGCGCGTCCGTCTTCATGTACGTGGTCGGCCACAAGCAACAGGCCGTGTCGCTTCGGATTGAGCCGCCGCAGGGCTGGCGCATCATCAACGGGCGCACGGAGCGCATGGATCAGCGCCAGTGGCAGTTTCCCAACTACGACATAATGATTGACACGCCCACGGAGATTGCGCCCGACTGGACAATGGAAGAGTTTAAGGTGGACGGCAAGACGTACCGCGTGGTGGTGCATTCGTTCGGAGACGAGGGCGGCAAGCGCCCCTCACTCGTACGCGACATAGAGAAGATTGTGCGAGCGGAGACGAAGCTGTGGGGGCCGCCCGAGTTCGAGAGCTACACATTCCTCATACACTTCGCGGCGGACGACCGCTCCGGCGACGGCATGGAGCACCTGACATCCACGCAGATAATCGAGCCGGGCGCGCTGGCGGAAGAGTCCGCTTATCAGGGCGCAATCGGAACCGCAGCGCACGAGTTCTTTCACGTCTGGAACGTCAAGCGGCTCAGGCCCCTGGAACTGGGGCCGTGGGATTTCACGCGGCCGCTTGCCACGCGCTCGCTCTGGATTGCCGAAGGGCTCACGAACTACTACGGCCACATGATGCTGCACCGCGCCGGCCTCTGGACAGAGGCGCAGATTCTGGGCCGCATCGGCGACACCATCGGCGGCATTGAAAACGCGCCGGGGAGCAA
>DASVVZ010000368.1:0-5043 GCA_036389875.1 Pyrinomonadaceae bacterium | reverse complement strand
TGAGAATGGCGCTTGCGCGGCGCGGCTACGCCGTCTTTACCGCCGAAGACGGCGTGGCGGGGTTTGAAGAGGTGATACGACAGCGCCCCGACCTGATAGTGACGGACATCAGCATGCCTGCGGCGGACGGCGCTCATCTGGTCAGGCGCGTGCGCGACACACCTGAAGTCGCGGAAACGCCGATTCTCATTACGACAGGCTTCGGCACGGGCAACGCCACCTTCACGCTCTCGCAGGGAGCGAACGCCTACGAGCCGAAGCCTATTAACCCGGACAGCTTTATGGCTACGGTTGAAAGGCTCATAGGAAAGGACGAACGCGGGGCGCGCAGCAATGATGAATGAAAAGAAGGGCTCAGGCTTGAATGCTCTTTCTTTCATCACTGCCGCCTTCCGCCTTCTGCATTTATGACAGAGGTTCTGGGTTGGGTCAGTTCGGTTATTCTTGTGCTGACGATTGGCAAGCAGGTATATAAGCAGTGGAAAGAGGGGTCGAGCGAGGGGGTTTCAAAGTGGCTCTTTATAGGCCAGATGTCCGCTTCGCTCGGATTCACAATCTATAGCTGGCTCGTGAGCAACTGGGTCTTCGTAGTCACCAACGCGGTCATGCTTTTGAACGGTTTGGTGGGACTGCTGATAGTCATGCACCACAGGCGGCGCGAAGCCAGTGAGAAAAGCACCTGAGGCGCGTGACGGACCTTGCAGCGAGTGGCGCATGGGCCGTCACCTCAAGGCAGGCGTCTTTGGCCGGGCGTCTTCACTGCAAAGCTATTTTTCGACCGATTTTTGGATGGAACGAAACAGGCGATTCACATGAACGAAAGAGATTTTTTCGACGAGAGACAGGAAACCAAGCGGGCGAGCTTCGCCTGCCCTTTCTGCCGCGAGCGCGCCGATTACGATGTGCGCTGGATGCGGCGCACGAAGAAGCGTCAAGCGCCGCGAGGCGCAAGCGAGCAAGACCGCAGGCGCTTTGAGAACTCGCGCGACTACATGGTGCGCATAGATGACCAGCTCGCATGCAAGAACCTGCGTTGCCGCAAACGATTCGAGATACCCAACTCGCAGTCGGTCGTCTTCATTTGAGAATCGTACAAAGCTGAGAGGAGAAGATACATCGTGGACGAGCTAATCAAACAGGTTTCCGAGCGCTCAGGCATCTCCGAATCGCAGGCCCGTTCGGCAGTCGAAACAGTCGTGGGCTTTCTAAAGGAGCGTTTGCCCTCACCCATAGCGGGCCAGGTTGATAACGCCCTTAACAGCAGCGCCGGAGCAGTCGGCACGGGCATAGACGCCGTTAAAGACCGCGCAGGCGACATGATGGGCGGCCTCGGCGGCATGTTCGGCAAGAAGGATTAAGTACCACTACGACGCCGCACAACATCCCTTAATAGTGGTGCACTTTGAAGATGGCTTCCAACAGGGATGGACAGGATAATCAGAATAAACGAGTGCGTGCTGCTGCTTCTTTATACTGTTCGTCCCGTCCATCGCTGCCGATCCCCTTTTTCCGAAAAACTCTCTGGCCGCTGCTCATCCTGGCTCTGGTCTGCGGCACGGGCGCAGGCCCATCGCCGGCTCAAACAGGCCCTTATGCTGAGAGCCCGGAAGTCGCGGCCTGGGTCAAAGAGCGCGTCACACGCGCACGCTCCGGCCGCAGAGAGCTGGTTCGCCTGCCGCTCGTCAGGCGCTCTGACGGCTGGGGCTGCATCTGCCCTTACTACTACGTCGGCCTGAGCACCGCCACTGCCGCCGGCAGCACGTGGATTGAGCCGCGCTTTGAGAGACCGGCCCAGGGGTTCAGCAAGAATATGATTGTCCTCGCGGAAGGCTATTTCACAGGCAAGCGCCTGCGCCGAGACCTTCGCACGAATCCTTCACAGCCCGAGGAATGGATTTACAATCTCTGGGAGTTTCGCGTCAGGAAAGTCTACCTGCTGCCGGACGGACACGATTTCTACGACGAAGATTCGCCTCGGAACCGAGTCAGAATCGTAAGGAGTTATTCCGGCGCGAGACGAAGAATCCGCTAGCCGCTCATTCATACAGCGTCGTAGCGTTTCAATTTTCTATAGAGCGTGGAGAGGTCTATGCCGAGTATGTTGGCGGCGCGAGCCTTATCCTGATTGACTGCCGCAAGGGTTTCGAAGATGTAGCGGCGTTCAATCTCCGCCAGCGTAGGGCGCAGGCCGTCCGGGTCTCGGACGGGCATCTGTCCGAGCGCGGCAGCGGATTCACGCACGCGGGGCGGAAGACTCTCTGCGTCAATCTCGTCGCCGCTCAGGGTAAAGGCCCGCTCGATGGCGTTCTGTAGCTCGCGCACGTTGCCCGGCCAGGAGTAGTTTATCAGCGAAGTCATGGCTTCCGCCGTGATGGGCTTTTCCGAGGCCGACTGCTCGCGCGCTGTGCGCGAGATGAAGCTGCGAACGAGAAGCGGTATGTCCTCGCGCCGCTCACGAAGCGGCGGCAGGTGAATCTCTATCACGTTCAGGCGATAGAAGAGGTCTTCGCGGAATCGCCCCTCGGTCACTTCCCTTTCCAGATCCCGGTTGGTGGCGGCGATGATGCGCGCGTCGAAGCTGATCGGAGTGCTTGAGCCGAGCGGCGTCACTTCGTGCTCCTGTAGAGCGCGCAGCAGCCGCACCTGCATGGCCGGCGTTATCTCCGCGACTTCATCCAGAAAGACCGTGCCGCCTTCGCCCGCTCGAAAAAGACCGGGCTTGTTTGCGACAGCGCCCGTGAAAGCGCCTTTGGTGTGGCCGAACAGCTCCGATTCAAGCAGCGCCTCGGGCAGCGCTCCGCAGTTGATGGCGACGAATGGATGCTCCGAGCGCGGGCTGTTGTGATGGATGGCACGGGCGATCAGCTCTTTGCCCGTGCCGGACTCGCCTTCTATCAGGATGTTTGTGTTCGTGGACGCGACCTTTTCTACCAGGCGAAAGACGGCTTGTAGGGCGGGGCTTGTGCCGATGATTTTTGAGAAGCTGTAGCGGCTCTCAAGCTCCCTGCGCAGGTGATGATTCTCACGGAAAAGCTCTCTTTGCCTGAGGGCGTTTTTGACCGATTGCAGCAGGTCTTCGTTGACGAAGGGCTTGGTGATGTAATCGTAGGCCCCTTTCCTGAGCGCGGCCACCGCCGAATCGACCGACGAGTAAGCCGTCATGACAATGAGGAGCGCGTCCGGGTCTATGTCCTTGATGCGGTCGAGAAGCGCGAGGCCGTCCATCCCCGCCATGCGTATGTCGGTCAGCGTCAGCGCGACATCTTCCGCGGCGAATCGCTCAAGGGCCGCCTCGGCGTCCGCCATGGCCCGGACGCGATAGCCTGCGTCTTCCAGTAGCCGCGTCAGAATCGCGCGCATCAGCTCTTCGTCTTCCGCAACAAGTATCAGTGGTGCATTCATAATGTAATTATAGGACAGGGAATGGAAATCCAGGATAGAGAATGGAAATTCCGTGGCCGGGAAAGATTGAGGCCCCTTCACTATACCTTAGGAGGCCGTCTCGCCTCTCGCCTTCTCTTCCGCGACTCTTTTGATGTATTCGTTATGCTTTAGCAGGAATCCACGCATGTGTTTTTCCAGAAAGAGCCGGTCGGCCACGCGGCCGAGCACGCCCAGGGGCGAGACATATGTCAGCTCGTCTTTCATGAGCGTGCCGCCGTTCTTCTCTTCAAACAGGTGTAGATGACGAAGGCTCTTGAAGGCCCCGCGCTGCATCTCGTCAACGAACATTCGCGGCCGCTCAAGCGCAGTAATCCTGGAGGTGAGTCTCTGGCGCACGCCCAGGTGTTTAGCCTCCCAGGTGACTTCATCATTCAGTTCCATCATGCCCGAAGTTACGCCCGCGACGGCTCGCTCGCCGGTCTCCGCCGTAGAGGCCATGTGAACCTCAACGTCTCGCGAAAGGTCAAAGCAGACCGCTACGGGCGCGTGTATGAATGTCTCAAGCCTTATGACCGGCATGCGTCAGCCCCGTCAACTCCTTCGGCTCTTCCGGCAGGCGCACGCGCACAGTTGTGCCGCGCCCGTTGTTGGGCGCCACCTCTATGCGGCCTCCGTGCGCGGTGACAATGCGGTACGAGACGGCCAGGCCCAGCCCTGTGCCTGCCCCTGCCGGCTTGGTTGTAAAGAAGGGGTCGAAGATGTGCGCGGCGTGTTCGGGCGCAATCCCCGCGCCGCCGTCGCGTATCTCAACCAGGACCTCTTCCGCCTCGAAATCATAGCGCGTGCGAACATCCAGATCGCCGCCGCCCGGCATGGCGTCGCGCGCGTTCAGGAGTATGTTCAGAAAGACCTGCTGTAGCTGGTTGGCGTCCGCCTGTATAAGGGGCGCGGCCGTGTCAAAGCTCTTGCTGATGCGAAGACGCTGAAAGGCTTTGTCGAAGCTGGCGAGCCGCAGGCTTGCGTCCACGACCCGGTTGATGTCCAGCGGCACCCGCTCGGGCGGGCGCGTGCCGGCGAACTCCATCATCTCGCGCAAGACCTGCGTGATGCGCTCAATCTGCGTTGAGATTAAGCGCAGTTGCTCGCTCTTTTCCGAGTCGTGCTCTCGCGCCTGTAGCATCTGTATGAGAGAGGAGATGGAAGCGAGCGGGTTGTTGACCTCGTGCGCGACTCCGGCGGCCAGGGTCCCTGCGGCGGCCAGCTTTTCCGCGCGTATCAGATGCTCGTTAAGCTCGCGCAGCCGCTCTATGTCCGAAGCCATCTTGCGGCTCATCTCATTGAAGGAGGCGGCCAGCAGCCCCATCTCGTCGTTGCTCTGAAGCTCAACCTGAGTCCCGTAGGCTCTGCCAGCGACCTCTACGGCGCGCTCGGTTAAGCGGCGCACGGGGCGCGAGATGGTTCGTATGATGAGGGCCACGAGCAACAGATTCGGGACGAGCGCGGTGATAAGGCTGAAGACCAGGTAACGACGCCACGCGTCTGTGGCCGGCCCCGCGCCGAAGCTCCACCAGACTATAGGGATTTGCAGAAGCAGAAAGCTCATGACGGCTACGACAGCTATGGAGAGCGCCACCTTGTAGGCTATGGGGAAGAGTCGAA
>DASVVZ010000367.1:0-2661 GCA_036389875.1 Pyrinomonadaceae bacterium | reverse complement strand
GCGACATGTAGAGCGGCGTCCCGAGGATTGAGCCGACGCGGGTCAGCCTCTCGTCAACTGCGGTATTACCGCCCAGTTGCTGGCCGGTCGTGCGCCTTTCCAGAATACGCGTGCCTTCCTCGGAGACCGGAGCCTGAGGCGGTGGGAGCAGCCGCGTAGAAGATTCTTCCTCATCGTCTTCCGTCACGGAAAGAGGCGCGCGAATGATTGTCGGCGGTTCATTAAACTCCGCGTCAGGCTTTGCTCCCGAACCGCTCTGCGCCGCTTTACTACGCTCGCCCGGGGAGGAGGGGGTCAGCGTGGGTGATTCGAGAGAGAAAGAAGAGGAGGGCGTTTGACCGGGGGCATCCATCCTGCCTTCCGGCCCCGCTGTCCAGTCGCCTTCCGCTGTGTCGCCCAGGCGAGCTATGCCGAAGTCCAGAACCTTCACCGTGTAGCCGCCTCGACGATTGGGCTCAAGCCAGATATTGTCGGGCTTCAAATCACGATGAACGATTCCCTGCTGGTGCGCTTCGTCCACGGCGGAGCAGGTCTGCTCCAGTATGTCCACGACCCAGTTGAGAGGCAGCCTGGATTCTTCCGTCAGAACTTCGGCCAGCGTGCAACCGTCCAGGTATTCCATTACCAGATAGGCCACGCGCTCGTCCTCGACGCCCACCCGGGCAAAGCCGAAGTCCGTCACGTCCACGACATTCGGGTGCCTGAGCCGCCCTGCGGCACGCGCTTCCCTGCGAAAGCGCTCGACGAACTCTCCGTGCTTCATGAATTCCGGCGTGATGACTTTGAGAGCGACGGGTCTTTCCGTCCCGAGGTGAGTGGAGAGAAAGACTGCGCCCATGCCGCCCTGCCCGAGCAGCTTTTCTATGCGATATTTTTCGTCCAGAACTTCGCCAACCAGATGCGCGAGCTTCATGCGGCCCCTCTGCTAAAGTTGTAGAACATGCCTGGCCCCACGCACTTGGAGCTTGCGCCGGGACAGAAAGTAACATTCAGCCGATTCCTGAAATAATGGAAGAAGAGATTTTCAAGGGATTCGGGAAAGATTGCAAGCTCGCGCCATTTATAGCCGCCGCTCTTTCATCTCCGGCAACCTGAATATACGAAAGCCGCCGGGCGCGCGTTGCATTATTTTCCGTGCTATAGTCTCAAGGCGATTCCATAAAAGAGATGCAAAGGATAAGGGTATGGCTACAGAGCGCGGCAAGACCATTTGCTTCATTGACAACGCGAACATCTATCACGGCCAGCAGGACGCGGGCTGGCGTATTGACTGGGAGAAGTTCATAAAGTATCTGGAGCGGGACGGGGGGGAAATATGGCAGACCTACTTCTTCGCCTCTGAACACAACCCGCCGCTTGCGGGCGAGACAAGCTTTTACCAGTTCCTCAAAGAGCAGTTGCGATGGGAAGTCATAGTCTATCCTCTGGGCATGCGGACCGTAAGCTGCAACAACTGCGACCACACTCACACGACTCTGGTTGAAAAGGGCGTAGACGTGGGCCTCGCCACGCGCATGCTGACGCTCGGCATCAATCAGGCTTACGAGACGGCCATTCTGGTGGCGGGCGACCGGGACTATCTTGAGACGGTCAAGTTCATCAAGGGCCTGGGGCTGCGCGTTGAGGTAGCCTCCTGGAGAAGCGGCCTCTCTAACGAGCTTGAAACGGAATCGAGCGCCCCCGTCATCTTCCTCGACGAGCTTAAGGGCGAGATAGGCAGGAACGGGACGGACGATTGAGTTCGGGTCCAAGCGCCTAGCAGGACAAAGAACTTAACAGAGATGAGCGGGATGACGGCGGAACGACACCTCCCTCATCCTGTTCAGCCTGCCCACAACCGTTTGAATAAGCCTTCATTACCACTGGCGCTGGAATAGAGGGAGGACGCTTTGTGCTCCCCATTGCAGGTACTGGCCGACCTGCTGAGGCTGCGCGCGATTGCTCAGGCGGTAGACGAAGAGCTGACTTCCGCCGCCCTCTGTGTGCAGCCCCTGGTTGGCTTCGTAAAAGGACAGAATGTTGTCTTGAAACGTGCGCCTGATCGCCTGCTCGTCCTGACCCCGCAGCAGATATTTTTTCGAGAAGTCCGGGCGCTGTGCGAAGTCTATGTCCTGGTAGCCGAGCGCGCTTATGAACTTGTGCATGAAGTTCTCGGGGCTCAGCGTGAACATGGGAAGCTGGAGCTTGGGGCTCTCAAAATAGAGCACGCTCTGAGTGTAAGTGTGGCTGTTCTTGCCGTGGCCCACCGTGTAGCGGTAATCGAAGATGGCCGCCTTCGCTCCGTTAATCTGGCCGTAAATCATATTCTTGATGCTCTTCGAGTGGCCCGTGTTGAAGAGGTTGAAGTAGCCCGAGTGAGGAATCATAGCTAACTGGGCCACGGGCGCAAACGCCCAGCCCATCTGCCGTGCCACCTGCTCCATGGCCAGCGTGCGTTCCTTCTCCTTCTTGTTGTTGTAGATAATGATGGCAACGATGATGCCTATGACGAAAAGGAAGAAGAGAATGGGCAGCGCAAGGGGTAAGATTTTTCCCATAATTATTCTGTGCCGGAAGACTACAAGAAAATAGGCTGAGCAGAAATATCTATGCCAGAGGTGCGGACTCCAAGTCAATCTTCGCTGCTGCCTTTTACTTCTACCTTTCTTTAGCTATCTGATG
>DASVVZ010000366.1:0-7205 GCA_036389875.1 Pyrinomonadaceae bacterium | reverse complement strand
GTGGCGGAGCGACTGCTTGAGCACGGCGTGATAACGGTTCCGGGCGCGGCATTCGGCCGTGAGAGCGAAGACTATTTGCGCGTCTCCTTCTGCGCAGACCTGCCCGGGCTCTCGGAAGGCGTGCGCCGCATCCGGGAGGCGTTGAAAGCTACGAATATCAGATAGAGGAATTTGTATGAAGAAGATGCGCGTAGGAATACTTGGCGCGACAGGCACGGTCGGACAGCGATTCATAGAGCTTCTCGAAGACCATCCCCAGTTTGAGGTGACGGCGCTTGCGGCCTCAGACCGCTCGCAGGGGAAGCCCTTCGCGGAAGCCTGCGCCTGGCGTCTTCCGGGCCGCATGCCCGAGCGAGTGCGCTCGCTTACGGTTGAGCCTCCGCGCCCGCCGCTCGACTGCGAGCTGGTCTTTTCAAGCCTCCCTTCGGGCGTGGCGCGCGAAGCGGAAGAAGCTTTCGCACGCGCGGGCTACGCCGTCATCAGCAACTCTTCCGCCTTTCGCATGGACGAGGACATGCCTCTGCTGATTCCCGAAGTCAATCACGAGCACCTCTCGCTGCTGGACACTCAACGCGAGAAGAGGGGCTTTGACGGCGGCTTTATAGTGACGAATCCGAATTGCTCTACCGTCATGCTGGCGATGGCGCTCGCGCCCCTTCACGCGCGCTTCGGCGTCGAAGCCGTGGTGGCCACGACCATGCAGGCGCTCTCCGGCGCGGGCTATCCGGGCGTGGCCTCTATGGACATAGCCGACAACGTGCTTCCCTTCATAGAAGGCGAAGAGGAGAAGATGGAGGCCGAGACGCTGAAGATTCTGGGCCGCATCAGGGAAGGGCGCGTCGAAGCCGCGCCCCTGAGAGTTTCAGCGCAATGCCACCGCGTCAACGTCACGGATGGCCACATGGCAGCCGTTCGCATTAAGCTACAGCGCCCCGTCCAGCCGGAAGAGATACGCGACGCGCTCTCTGCATGGCGCTCGCTTCCGCAGGAGCTGAGGCTCTATTCAGCGCCCGCAGAGCCGATCATCGTGCGTGACGAGCGGGACAGGCCGCAGCCACGTCTGGACAGGGACGCGGGACGCGGCATGAGCGTGACCGTCGGGCGCCTTCGTCCTGACAACGTGATGGATTATCGTTTCGTGGCTCTCAGCCACAACACTATTCGCGGCGCAGCCGGGGCCGCCATTCTCAACGCCGAACTCTTAATTGCCAAAAACATCCATGCCAAAACTAGCGCCAAGTAACGTCACGCTTATTCGCGGCCTCGGCCTCGTGGCCGCCATCTCAATCGTCGTGGGCAACGTCATAGGCACGGGCGTCTTTTTGAAGACGCGCGTGATGACCTGCAACGTAGGCACGCCCGGAATGGTCATCACGGTCTGGGTGGCGGCGGGCATCCTGAGCCTGGCGGGCGCGCTGACCTACGCGGAGCTGGCGGCGATGATGCCACGCGCGGGCGGCGAGTACGTCTTCGTGCGCGAAGCCTACGGAGCGGGCGCGGGCTTCCTCTACGGCTGGATGCAAATCTTCATAGCCAAGACGGGCTCGCAGGCTTCCGTCGCCGTCGCCCTGGCAATCTTTCTCAACGACCTGATGGGCGGGGCCTTGAGCGTGAACTACTTCACGCTGCCCGTCTTCGGCTACCAGATTCCATTCGGGCATTTACAGGTGGTGGCGCTCGCGGCCATCGCCGTTGTGACGCTGATAAATTGCGCGACCGTGATAGTGAGCGGCCACGTCGCCGCGTTCCTGACGGTGATAAAGATTGCGCTCGTGCTTGGAGTAGGGATAGGAGCTTTTCTGCTTTCGCGCGAAGGCAGCTGGTCGCACTTTACCATGACGGATGTGGGCGGAACCTGCGAGGGTGTGGGCGCAGCCGCGCGCTTCGGCGTGGCCGGGTTCGGCGCGGCTATGCTGGGCGCGCTCTGGGGCTATGACGGCTGGAACAACCTGACGCTGGTGGCGGGCGAAGTCAAGAATCCGCAGCGAAACATCCCGCTGGCTCTGATAGGCGGGATGCTGCTTATCATCACACTCTACGTCTTCGTAAACCTTGCGTACTTCTATGCCATGACGCCCACGGAGATTGCCAGCGTGCCCAAATCCTCTTCGGTCGCAGCGGAAGTGGCGCGCACATTCCTGGGGCCGGTCGCGGTGAGCCTGATAGCGGCGGCGCTGCTTTCATCCTCGGTCGGAACACTTCACACTTCTATACTGACCGGGGCGCGCGTGCCTTATGCCATGTCGCGCGACCGGCTCTTCTTCCAGAATCTTTCTCGCCTGAGCCCGCGCACGCACGTTCCCATAGGCGCGCTCATAGTGCAGGGCATCTGGGCGGGGATTCTGACGCTTTCGGGCTCGTTCGATACTCTGACGGATTACGTAATCTTCGGCTCGTGGATTTTTTACGGGCTGACGACAGCCTCCGTCTTCGTCTTACGCCGAAGAATGCCTGACGCCGAGCGTCCATACAAAGCATGGGGCTATCCGGTCGTGCCTGTGCTCTTCCTGCTGGTGACGGCCTGGCTGCTCGTCAACACTCTTATAGCCACCCCGCTTCAGGCAATCATAGGGCTCATACTCATAGCGCTGGGGCTTCCCGTTTACTGGTACTGGTCTAGAGTCAACCGCGTGGCATTTGAAAAGAGCCGGGACGCGGAAGAAGAATAGAATTAGCGCTCGTTACCGTCAGTGGATTTCCGGGGCTGGTCACCGAGTCTTGCCAGCTCCGCTAGGGCGAGCGGGTATTCAACGAAATCCTTATTACCCTTATCCCTGACCCATCGCAGGTGCTCAAGCGCTTCGTCACGCCGCCCCGAAAGGGACAGGTCAAGACCTATGTAAGCGTGCGCCTCCGTCTGCTTATCATTATCCGTAGCCAAATCAATTAGCTGTTGCGCCGTTATCTGTCTTTGCAGGTACTTAAAGACGGGATAGGGCCACTCCCCCGCATCCGTTTGCGCAAGGGCCTCTTCGACTGTCTTCTCGGCATTACTATTTTGCTGCGCCTGTCTCTGCCCGAAGTAGATTGCCAGCGCCATGTAAGGCGCGTGCATACCCTTCCATCCGCCCAGATTCAGAGCCGAGCGAGCGTTGGCAACCGCCAGGCCGCCCTGCCCCAGCTGTAGAAACAGATAAGCGCGTCCCTGTATGCCTGCGTCTCATAGAAATCAACCTTGGTCGCACGATTGTAGGAATCTATCGCCTCATCGTAACGGCCGAGCCGCGCATAAAGAGCAGCCAGTTGTATGTATATCTTAACGGCTTTCGGATTGAGCTCGATGGCCGTTTTGAAAGCCTTGATGGCGTCATCGGTCTTCCCTTCGGCGGCTAAGACCAGGGCGTAATAGTTGTGTGCCAGATAATTCTGGGGATCGTTTTCAATGGCCCGCTCAAGAAAGACCTTTGCCTCGGCACTGCGCGCCTGTAGATAGCGAAGAATCCCTAAAGAGAGCTTCGGAGCAGCGAGCTTTCCGTCAAGCTCTATAGCTTTCTGAAGAGAGCTTTCGGCTTCGTCGAATCGTCGCAGGCGCGTGTACAGCTCGCCCTGATAATATTTGACTTCCGCCTCCGAGAGCGTCGCACTCTGCACCTCTTTATCGAAATCCAACTGCTGGCGCAGCTTGAATTCGACCATGGGGTAGCTGGTTTTGTGCAGATAGTTATACAGCTCTGTTTCCATCTGCTCGTAAGTGACGCCGAAAGAGACGCGGAAGTTCTCTTCCTGCGACATGGAGCGAAGCCTGTCTATAAAGCGCGCCAACTGCTCCTGACGTTTGCCGCCATTTCCCAACATTAAGTAGTGCGTGAGCGCCCACGACTGTGCGTAGAAGACACCGGCCTTGCTGGACTCATTGTAATGGGGCGATTTGCGGTCAACCGCCAGCAAGGTCTTCAGTGGCAGATGTCTTGCCTGTTGCAGGGCCTCAAGATGCCAGACGATTGGCCGCCCTATGACCACCTTCTGGTCATCATCAGCCGTCTCGAACGTGCTGTAGAATTCGGCCAGTCCCTCGTTCAGCCACAAAGGCGCATTGGCCAGATTATTACCTACGAGGAAATGCACAAACTCGTGAAAGATGACGTGGTAGGGACTGACGAGCCCGCCGGTCTCCGTCGTCATGGCTATGTAGTTGCTCTCCGTGCCGCGTAAAAAGATGCCTGCCACGTTGTTCTGAGCTTTCCCTTTGTACCTGGGCTTGAAGGGATCGAACGAGCTGTCGTTTTTGAAGACCATGACAGTGGTGGGAACGCTGGCGTTGATGCTCGCTCTGGGTAAGAGCAGCGTGATGGCTTTGCGAAACTCCTCAAGACGCATGGCGACTTTGCGCAAATCGCGGTCGGAGCCGTTGCCTACAAGGACGAAATTCCTGGATTGTACGCGCGTCCATGTCTCTTTCGCAGAAGCCGAAACGGAGATTAGCAGTAATAGAAAAAGGGCGCATGTGATTCGCAGCCGCCCGCCTTTGACTCGCATCCGGGAAACTCCTGATTCAGTGAGTTGCAAATTGGATTTCCGAGCGCCGCCCGGACCGCGTCTTCGTCACATTCCGCAGGTTTCAGTTAGACAATTAAGGGAATGCGAGGATTAGTGAGAGCGCCCTATGGACTCAGCGCGCCGTGCATATTAGCACGGTGCGCCGTCTAATCCCCAACGCTCGCGGGCGATGATTGTCCGAAGGCAGGGGGCTTCGGACAATCATTAGGCTCTACTGCTCAAAGCCTCGCGCGCGACCTCTTTGTCGTCGAAGTGAAAGGTCTCGCGCCCGATGATTTGATAATCTTCGTGCCCTTTTCCGGCTATGAGAACAAGGTCGCCTTTTCTGGCTTGTTGTATGGCGCGGTGTATGGCTGCGCGACGGTCTGTAATCTTCTCGTAGGGCTTCTGTGTGTGACGCAATCCCTCTTCTGCGTCCGAGAGGATTTTCTCAGGGTCTTCCGTGCGCGGGTTATCGGATGTCAGGATGACTACGTCGGAGAGGCTTCCGGCGGCTTCGCCCATGGGCGCGCGCTTGGAGCGGTCGCGATCGCCGCCGCAGCCGAAGACAGTTATGATGCGCCCTTCTTTAACCACGTCGCGCGCCGTGCGCAGCACGTTCAGAAGGGCGTCGTCCGTGTGCGCGTAATCGACCACGACGGAGAAGCCGCCCGCCGCGTGCTCAACGCGCTCGAAGCGGCCGGGAGCGCCCGTGCAGGTCTCTATGGCCCGCGAGATTGTGTCCAGATTGTAAGCAAGCTCAAGCCCGGCCGAGACCGCCGCCAGTATGTTGTAGATGTGCGGTCGGCCCACAAGCGGAGAGCGTAGACGGCGCGTGCCTTCGTGCGTGACCAACTCAAAGCTCATGCCTTCGAGCTTATGCTCCACCTGGCGCGCGGTAACCTGAGCCTCGGAGTTAAGCGCGTAGCGCACGACGCGACGGCCCTGCCCTTCCAACTCTTCCGCCAGTTGCAGCCCTCGCTCGTCGTCCACGTTGATGACCGATGAACGCGGCGGCTCTCCCAGGCTTCCGTCGAAGAGGCGGCGCTTGCATGACCAGTAGTGCTCCATGGTCTTGTGATAATCCAGATGGTCTCTGGTCAGGTTGGTGAAGACGGCCACAGACGTGTAGAGAGCGTCGCAGCGATGAAAGTCTATCGCCTGCGAAGAGGATTCCATGACGGCCGCCCGGCAGCCCGCTCGAACTGCGTGCCTGAGCAGCCTCTGCATGTCAGTGGCTTCCGGCGTGGTGCGCTCCGCCTTGAAGCGCTCGCGCCCGATTCTGTACTCGACCGTGCCGGTCATGGCCACGGGCTCGCCGGCGGCCTCCGGTATCGAAGCTATCAGATAAGCGCAGGTGGTCTTGCCGTTCGTGCCTGTGATCCCGACCAGCTGCAATTCGCGCGAAGGGTGATGATGAACTTCCGAGGCGGCCAGCGCCATGGCGCGGCGAATCTCTTTGACCTCAAGCCACGCGCCCGCGAAGCCTTCTGGGCGCGGCAGCTCAGAGATGACGCCGAGCGCGCCCGCTTTCATCACCTGCTCAACAAAGCGATGCGCGTCCGTATTTGCGCCGCGCACGGCCACGAAAAGCGAGCCGGGGCCTGCGCGCCTGGAATCGTGCGTTACGTCCAGCACCTCAAGCGACTCGTCGCCGTAAAGCTCCCCCCCTGTGACGCGCGCTAGCGTGCCCAGGGTCGCGGGTTTTTGCTCCTGTTTTTGTTCAGCCATTAACTTTAAAGTTTTCCTCGATTCAAGACCTGCCTGTATTGATACATCAAAGCCGCAGGACAAAACAAGCGAGCTTCGCTTTCAGGCACGCGCGCTTCCAGCCTTCCCTCCCGGCGATGTTTCGTGAAAATATAGCGGCATGGCTGAATCATCTTCCGGCCCCCTGAGGGTCGTCTGTCTCGCCAGTTATTTCAAGGGCGCGGATTTCCTGAGAGAGTGTAAGCGGCAGGGCTGCGAAGTCGTTCTGGTGACGAAAGAGAAGCTGCTCGGAGAAGAATGGCCGCGAGAGAGTCTGGACGAAATCATAAGCCTGCCGGACAATTCCTCGCCCGAGAGCTTCATACACACCGTCACGCAGCTTGCGCGCAAGGTGAAGATTGACCGCATTGTGGCGCTCGAAGAGTTCGACATACTGACGGCGGCGCTCATACGCGAGCACCTGCGACTTGACGGCATGGGCGCGACCACGGCGCGGCGGTTTCGGGACAAGCTGGCCATGCGGGTCGCCGCGCGCGATGCCGGAATCCCCGTGCCCGATTTTGTTCACGTCCTGAACTACCAGGAGATAGGCGAGTACATGGAGCGAGTGCCCGCGCCGTGGGTGATGAAGCCGCGCTCGGATGTCTCGGCCATAGGAATTACAAAGCTCTACGACTCGGAACAGGTATGGCGGGCCATAGAGGCTCTCGACCGGCGAGAGAATCCGCAGGAGCAGTCCTCATACTTTCTGCTGGAGCGCTTCGTCCCCGGCGACGTGTATCACGTGGACTCGCTGGTGGAAGGCGGGCGCGTTCTGTTCGCGGGAGCGCACCGCTACGGTCGGCCTCCTATGAACGTGGCGCACGAAGGCGGCGTCTTCATCTCGCAGACAGTCCGGCGCAACTCCGCCGACGAGCGCAAGCTCCTTCAGCTCAATCGCAAGCTGGTCTCTTCCCTGAGGCTCGTGCGCGGGGCGACGCACGCGGAGTTCATCAAGAGTGCGGAGACGGGCGAGTTCT
>DASVVZ010000365.1:0-2863 GCA_036389875.1 Pyrinomonadaceae bacterium | reverse complement strand
TCTCGCGCCGCTCGTCGTCTATGAGCGCCTCGAAGACTATGAGAGCGCCGCCTTCAGGGAGCGCGTCGTAGGCCTTCTTCAGCAGCATAAGCTTCTCTTCCAGATTCCAGTCGTGCAGTATGTGCCCCATCACCAGCACGTCGGCGCCCGGCAAGGGGTCTTTGAAGAAATCGCCGGGATAGAAGCGCAGGCGCTCCGACAGTCCGTGTCGCGCAACGTATTTTTCAAACACCGGGCCGACCGAAGCAATGTCAAAGCTCCCGCCCGTCAGGTGTTCGTGCGCCAGCGCGATTTGAACGGGCACGCCTCCCTGAGCGCCGCCTATGTCTATGAAGGTGCGGTAATCGCTCCAGGGAAATTTCTGCGAGATGGCCCGGGCCGCGCCCAGACTGAGGCCGGTCATGGCACTCAGGAAACCTTCCAAACGTGCCGGCTCCGCGTACAGCGCCTCGAAGAAGTTGCCGCCGCTCTTCGCCTCGTTCTGAGGCCGCCCGGTCTTCAGAGCCTCGGTCAAAGAGCCCCAGAACGGATAAAGCCGCGCGTTGGCCATCTCCAGCATCCCGCCCATGTAAGTAGGCTTCTCCCTGTCCAGATAAGCGTCCGTCTCAGGCGTGTTGCTGTAGACGCCTTCACTGTTGCGTTCCAGCATGCGAAGCGAGACGAGCGCGTCCAGGAAATCTACAGCGCTGCGCGCGTGTAAATTGAGCCGCTCCATTATGGCAGGGGCGGTCATGGGGCCTTTTGCCAACTCCGTGAAGAGCCCTAGCTCCACTGCGCTCAGGAGCGTCTTGGAAGCCCAGAAGCCCAGGCCGAGCTGCATAATATGGTCGGGCGCGACAGGCGAGTTCATCTCTCACTTTCCTCCGTCAACAACAAAATAGGGCGCAACGCCGGAACCGCTCGATTCCTTCGGGCAGATAAAATTGCGCTCAACTATTAACGCGGAAAAGCTCAGGCAGGAGTATCAGTGCCGGGACGAAAAATATTAGAGATGAATCGAGGCAGCCTGTAAATGGCCTGCCAGGGATGAGGCGGCTAGGGCTAAGACAGCCACGGCGGGCATCTGCTCGTCTTCCGCGCGGGTGGTAAGGCGCACGCGCCGTATGCGACGCCTGTCTATGCGCTCCACCCTGAAGCGCATGCCGTCGTATTCTACCGTTTCGCCTTCCTGCAACAACCGCCCGGCCTGCGACAGAAGAAAGCCTGCGAGCGTGGTGTAGCCGCCCACTTCCGGCAGTCGCAGATTGAGACGGCGATTCGCGTCGCGAACCGTAAGCATTCCGCTCAACAGGTAGGTGCCGTCCTCTTCCTTCATTATTTGCGAGCGCACTTCCTCGTCATACTCGTCGTTGATTTCGCCGACTATCTCTTCCAGCAAATCTTCTAGCGTGACTATGCCCTCCATGCCGCCGTGCTCGTCTACGACTATGGACAGGTGCGTGCGTGTCGACTGCATGTGCCTGAGCGCCGCGCCGAGCCTGGCCGCGGCCGGTATGAATTGCGGCGGGTGAAGCAGTTTCTCCAGATTAAAGCCGTCAGCCTGCGGCTGCTCCAGATAAGGCTCCAAATCACGCCTGAATAAGATGCCGACAATGTCATCTATGCGGTCACGATAGACCGGCAGGCGCGAATAACCCAGAGTGCGAAAAGCCTGTTTAGTCTCTTCTATGGTCGCGGTTATGGGAATGGCGTCAACGGCAGTGCGCGGAATCATGGCTTCGCGGACTGCGGCATCAGAGAAGTCGAAGACGTTGCTGATCAGCTTTTGCTCCTCTTCTTCAAGATGTCCGCTCTGGCGCGAGATGTCTATTAGCTGGCGCAACTCTTCCTCCGTGTAAATTGATGCGTGCTCGCCTGAATGTTGGAGCCCCATCAGCCGGACGGTGCGCGTGCCAGCCCAATCCAGCAGGCGTATCGGATAGTAAAATAGCTTGTAGAAGATCTGCATGGGCAGGGCTATCGCCATCGCCGTCTTCTCCGCCCGCTCAAGCGCAATCGTCTTGGGCGCTAACTCGCCAAGCACTATGTGAAGAAAGGTAATGATGCTGAACGCGACCGCGAAGGCTATGGTATGCAGCACGGCGTCCGACACTCTGCCTTTGAGCGGAAGTTCAAGCAGGTGGGCAATCGCAGGCTCGCCAATCCAGCCGAGCGCCAGAGAAGACAAGGTAATACCAAGCTGAGTGGCGGAGATGTAGGCGTTCAGGTTATCCACCAAGCCCAATAATCTCTTCGCACGCCTGTCGCCCGCCTCCGCGAGAGTGGCTACGCGAGAGCGACGCACGCCTACGAGCGCAAATTCCGAAGCAACAAAAAAACCGTTGGCCAGCACCAGCAGGACAACGATAATAATGTTCAGGGTTTCGAGCATGATTTATGATAAACGGCAGGCTATTAGTCACGCAAGAAAGGATAAATGATTCAGCCTGTGCGGGGTGCCGAGGCCGCCCTGCTCGAATGAGTTGTTAGCTCGGGCTTTCGGCCTACCTGCCTAACAGGACTGTCAGGTTGCCGGATTCGTGATTGGCCGTGATGAGGTCGGCCTTGCCGTCGTTGTTCACATCGCCTACGGCAACTCTCTGGCTCCTGCCAGCCTTGTAGGGAGAGCCTGCCGCGTGCGTGTAACTGCCGCGCTCACTACCCAGCAATACAGCTACGGAATCGTTGGCCTCGGTTCCTATAACCAACTCCGCGCGCGCGTCCCCGGTCACGTTAGCAGCAATAATCTCGTAGCCGCGGCTGCCCAGGTCGAAGGCCGGGGTGGGCGACGGCGCAAACCCTCCGCGACCGTCGCCCAACAAGGTAGTTATAAGGTGGATGTCGTCGTGAGTCATAATCAAGTCAGGGTTGCCGTCGCCGCTTA
>DASVVZ010000364.1:0-13481 GCA_036389875.1 Pyrinomonadaceae bacterium | reverse complement strand
CGACCTCGTTCTGCTCGCGGTCGCGCGCGGCTATGCCGACAGCGCCTATGCTGTAGGTGCGGTACGGGTCTGTGAGAATGCCCAGCGTCAAGAGATCGCCCGTCTGGCTGTCTGTAATCCAGACTCTTATCTGGTTATCCTGCATCTTCATCTTGACGGAGAAAAACTTGCCGGTCTGAAGCGTGTTGGCGAACGAGTTGATGGGGGCGGAGCCGAGCTGCTGCGCCACCCTGCCGTCCTTGACGACGAAGCCGCGCAGCATGTAGGGCTCGTCAGCGCTCGCGCCCGTCAACTGAATCAGGTAGTAGTTGCGCGCATCCAGAGCGCGTACGACGAAGGATGCCGCGACGCCGTTGACCATCCTGATATTGCTGCGAAGCTCGAAGTTCGTGTAGAAGCGCACGGCGTCGTCCTTAGGAAGAGCAACCCCCGGCGCGGCCACCATCAGCTTGGAGCTTTCCGTGCGCCAGCCCTGCGGCGCTTCCCAAGCGCCCAGGCTTCCCCACGAAGCGGAGAAGTTGCTGCGCGTCTCAAGCCTCTTAAGAGTGACGTTGAATGCGGCGTTCTCTTTAACCGTGAAGGTGGTCTTCTCGGGGGCGTAGCCGGCCTCTTTCACCACAATGTCGGCTATGTAGAGGCCGGGGCTGAGGCTTGCGAGCGTGACGTTGCCGTTGGAAAATTCCTGGTAGCTGGTCTTGCCTTTGCGCACGTACTCGTTGCCCTGAAGGACTGCGGGCGCATATCGAATATTGCCTTCCCTGACGAGCGCGCCGTCGTTGTCTTTGATGGTGAAGGCCGCGTTGTAGGTGACGGGGTCGAGCCTGAGCGTGACCGGCGTGGTCTGATTGGCGCGCACCGTGACCGTCTCTTCCCCGGAATCCGTGTAGCCCTGGCCTTCCGCGTAGACCGTGTAGCGGCCCGGCTTGAGGCGATTGAAGACGAACTGGCGTTCGTCACCGCCCACGTCGCCCTTCAGGGGTTCGCCGCCGCCTATGGGCTCAAGGTAGATGGTCACGTTCGGCTGCGTCGTGGCGACAGAGAGAGCGCCCGTCGTCGCCGTCGTGACGGGCTTGCTGGCTTTAACGACAGTCCGCGCGGTGTTGCGCGTGGCGGCGCGCCTGCCTCCTCCTCCGCCTGTGCCGCCGCCAACGTTGATGCGGCCGCCACCGCCTCCGCCGCTCGATGCGCCGCCGCCCAAATCTTTACGGCTTCCGGCAGCGCCGCCGATGATGTCTTCCTGTGCGTGCGTTAGGCCCGCGACACTGAGCAGGGACAGGAGTAGAACCGCGATAATCATTTTTCTGGAAAGGGAACTCATAAGTCTCAAAAAACCCCCATGAGGAGATGGAATAGTTCTGAAGGGAAGACCTTTAACAAGTCGGGCGCAAGGTGCGTTGAGCGCTCCAGCGAAGGCTAGAGCTTAACATACCTTGCGCCCGTTAGAGAACGATTCGGACACCTAGAAAGTGTACTTGATGCCGAACTGAATGCGGCGACCCGGCGTCACCGTGTCTGTAGCCCTGCCGAACCAGGGCGTCTCAAGATACCTCACCGGGATTCCGTAGTTGGCGCGGTTGAAGAGATTGAAGACATCCATACGGAACGACAGCGCCTTGTTTTCGGAAATCCTGAAGTTCTTGATGATGGATGAATTCGTCAGCCACAGGTTGCTGCCGCGAAAAGCATTGCGCGGGACGGCGCCGTTCTGGCCTACGGGAGCCAGCAGCGAAGTTGGATTATTGACCGTCAGGATGTAGGGACGAGCGCGGTCGCCCGTCGCCTGAATGCCCGTGGTCGTGTTGGGCCTGTCCGTCAGGTTGCCGTCCAGGTTCACGTCGTAGATGGAGTTGACCGTGAAGGGCTGGCCCGTCTGGAAGACGCCGGTTCCGGCTACCTGAGTTCCGTTGAAGAGGAGACGCAGGAACGCGTTGCCCCTGCCCCAGTTCGACAGATCCGAGATGTAGTTGTACGAGAAGCGATGACGCACGTCGAAGTTGGACGGCGCATACTCTCCCGCCTGCGTCAGGCTGTCCTGCGGCAGAGCCGGCGAGCCTGCGAGGTCGAAGACGTCGGAGGCATCGTCCCTGGATTTGGAGAAAGTGTACTCGGCCTGGAACTGGCTGGACGAGCCGAGGAAGCCGAACCGCCCACGCATCTGCAACTGTAGAGAGTCGTAGCGCGAGCGCGAGTTAGACCTGTAAATCTCCACCGGCCCGGCGGCCTTTACTGGCCTCCCGCCCGTGATGAAACCGGCGGGCGTGATGGTTGTGCCGGGCGCCAGCACTATGCCGGAGAATCCCGGCGTGAAGTTTCCGCCGAAGGGGTCTAGCGCCGTGGAGCTTGCAAGCGGCAGCAGGATAGCGTTCGGCCCCAGATTAGGCGTCGTCAGCCTGAGCAGGTTCCGGCCCTGCGTTCCCACGTAAGCAGCCGAGATGACCAGGCTGCGGCTCAACTGCTGCTCCAGCGTGACAGCGTAGTGATGAGCCATAGGCGTCTTCAGAGTGCGCTCAGGCAGCGTGACGCCGAAGGCGTTTACGCCGCCGAAGAATTTCAGGAAATCGATGATGTCGGCAATCGGAAGCGCCGGGTCGATCTCGTTCAATGTGCCCGTACGGGCTAGAAGCTGCGGGTTGAAGAGGTCGAACTCGCCGCCGAAGAGAGCGCCCAGTCCGCCCGCGAAGTTGATCGTCGCGGCCGTCGGGAAAACGTTACGCGACTGGCTGACCACTGCTCCGAGAATCTGATCGTAGTACATGCCGTAGCCCGCGCGTAAAACGGTCGTGTGATTCGGGCCGAAAATCTGCGGCGAATAGGCAAACCCTACGCGCGGCGCAAAGTTGTTCTTGTCCGGGTCGAAGATTCCCGTGCGCCCTTCTATGAAGTTGCTAAGGCCCGGCACAAGCTTAGCTATCGAGGGGCTGTTGAAGGTGCTCTCGATGCGGCGGCTGGTCTCGCGCGGCGGCGTGTTGTATTCATAGCGCAGCCCGTAAGAGAGCACGAAGTTTTCCGTCACGCGCCACTCGTCCTGTACGAAGAAGTTGTACTGGTAGTAGCGCAGGTTTATAGCCGAAGCGCCGGAGCTTAAGGTCTGGAAAAATCCGCTCGCCGCCGACGCCGCTGCCAGATCCAGCGGGTTGATGAACCCCGAGAATCTGAAGTTGCTGGCATTACCTTGCTGGTCAAAATCGGCTATCAATCGCGGCGCTCCGTTGAAAGTAACGAGCGGCCGCGCAAGACGAGGCAGGTCGCTGTTCAACTCCGTGCGTCGTATGTCGGTGCCGAAGGCAAGGTTATGGTTGCCGAGCCGTACCGTCATGGTATCTGCAATCTGATAGGTGTTGTTGACTCTTCGCTGCGGAAAGTTGAAGACGTCCACGCCCACGGGACTGAACCCGGCAATCTTCACCTGACCGATTGGCCCCAGAAGCTCCTCCGCCGTTCCGCCAGCGCCATACCGGACCGGCCCCGTGTTCGGAGTCGAGATTATCTCTCCCGTGATGGGATTGAAGCCTACGAAGTTCGGCAGCGTGTTGTTGATGCGAAGCAGCGAGTTCAGCAGAAATGGCTGCGACGGGAACTGGTTGCTGCGAAGCTGAAAGCCCGGGTCTAGATACTCCTGAAAATTCAGGCGCGTGCGACCGTAGGATGCTCTCAACTGGTTGAAGACCGGCCTGGACGAGTTGAGGCCCGAAATCTGGCTGTTCAAAAAGGTGGAAAAATTCTGCGTGCGAACTCTCGGCCTCAAAGTCGAGAAGAGAGCTTCGCCCGTCACAGGGATGTCCCTGTAGTCGTCCGTGAAGTTGTAGCGAGCCGTAAAGGATTGCTGCCGCCCGCTCCACTTCCAGTTGCCGTCAACCTTGCCTGACAGAATCTTGCCCTGTCCGTTGGCGGGCAGCACGCGCGTAAAGGTGTTGGGCCCGTAAATGCCGTTCGGATTGTTCGGGAAAGGAAACAGGCTGAAGATGGCATCGGCGTCAACCGTGGTCGGGAAAGCGAAAGCGCCCGTGTTGACGAATGGGTCGCGGAAAATTCCGCTCGCGCCCGAGCCGAAAGCGCCGCGCTGCTGAACGGTCGGCACGGCAAAGCTCGCCTCCTTGGAAGCGTTAAGCGCCTGCCCTTCGGCCGAGATAAAGTAGAAGAGCCTGTCGGGCACTAGCTTTCCGCCAAGCACGAGCCCGCCCTGCCCGAGCGTGAAGGAGTCCTTGCCGCCACTGAAGTTCTGTACGCGAATCTGCGACTGGGCGATGACGGCTGCCGACGTGCAGGGCGAAGGACAATTCTGCACGACCGGCTGGTTGCCAGCGAACAGGCCGGATACGCCAGTGCCGTTAGCCGTGTCGAAGGGATTGCGCGCGTTCAGCTGGCTGGAGTTGAGGAAGCCGTAGATGGCTCCGTGCAGGTCGTTACCGCCCGACTTGGAGACGGCGTTGACCTGCGCGCCGAGGTTCCGCCCGTACTGCGCCGGAGCGAGCAGCGTCGTCACCTGATATTCCTGTATGGACTCTATAGGCTGCGGCACGAGCGCCAGAAAGCCCTGTCGGCGCACGCCTATGTCTTCGTCGTTATTGTCCGAGCCGTCAACCGTAAAGTTGTTGGAGCGCGAGCGCATGCCGTTGACGGCAAACTGCCCGGCCGAGCCGACGCCCGGCCCGACGCCGGGGCCCGCTATACTGCCAAGCGTCTGAGGCGGCGTGGCCACGCCCGGCAACAGCAGCGCCAGCTCGTCAAAAGAGCGCGTTAAAGTGGTCGCGCCGAGCGGCAGCGTAGAGACTTCCTCTCGCGTAAATATGCCGCCGCGTCTTGGATTCCTCTTATTAATATCGATGGCCACATCCGCCGATTCATCGCCGCCGGAGGGGACGGGCGATGCCTGCGCCGTGGCATCCGGGGTGGCTTGGGCGGTCGCGTCCGGCGTGCCCGTAGTCGTGGGCGTAGGGCTCGTCGCGGCTATCGCCCCCGCGGTTCGCCGCTTGAGCATGAAAGGCTCGGGCAGCACGGTCGTAGCATCCACAGCCGTCAGGCGCTGGTCTCTGGTCCTTACGTCATACATGTCGCCCTTCTGGACAAAGAGGGTGTAGTCGCCCGGCTGCAACAGGCCAATAGTAAAGTAACCGTCCGGCGTAGTTCTGGTCGCCGTGGGCACGCCCGTCAGCTTGTTGACGGCCCTGACGGTCGCGTCCGGGAGCCCCGCGCCCGACTCGTCCACGACGCGCCCGCGAAAAGCGCCCGTCGTCTCAGTTTGAGCGCTGACTAAAATAAAGGCCTGAGAAAGGCAGGCCAATACGAGTATCGCGGCAGAGAAGAACCGCAGGTGGGAGTTAATTCTAATGTGCATTGTTGATTCCTCCGTGACAGTTCACGTTAAGTCAGTACAGGACAGGAGGTCAGTGACCTGAGCTAGAAGCGGGCCGCTAAGTTCCAGGCCCGCACAGTGGAATTTAAAGAGGCTGCAAGACCGCTCGCTTTTTCGGAAGCACTAGAACTCTGGCGGCGAGACTCAGGCTTGAAGCGCTCCGACTACCGATTAAAGCTTAACGGTTGCTTGAAATTGACGGCCCGAACTGTAACCCTGCCCCGCGACCATTGTCAAGAAAATCTTCCACGCGGCTTACGGGATGGCGGAAGTAAAAAAGCAGAAGTGAAGGCGAAAGAACGGCCGTTCTTTCGCCTTCACTTCTGCTTTTTGCTCTCTTACTTTCGCCCCTGTTTAGACGAAGGCGAAGTCGAACTGCTCCTGGTGAATGTGCTCGTCGCTGGTGACATCGACGGCACCGAGGTAGTCTTCGATTTCCGTCAGCACGTCGCTCTCCGTGCTGCGCAGCGCCCGTGCGATTTCGGGATTGACGCGCAGCGTGGTCTGCTTGATTCGGTCGCCGTTCATGGCGCGCGACAGGCGGCGGGCCTCCTCCAGCACCTCGTAGCAGATGGTCTGCGGCGATTTCACCAGGCCAGCGCCCTGGCAATATGGACAGGGCGAGCAGAGCGTGCGCTCAAGTGATTGCTTGACGCGCTTTCGGGTCATGATGACCAGTCCGAAGTCGTTAAAGGAGAGAACCTTCGTAGGCGACTTGTCGTTCTGTAGCGCCTCCTGCAAAGCCTGCATGACGCGGTTGCGGTTGCGGCGGTCTTCCATGTCGATCAGGTCAAGCACGATGATGCCGCCCAGGTCGCGCAAGCGAATCTGCCTGACGATCTCATCGACCGCCTCAAGGTTGGTCTTCGTGATGGTGTCTTCGAGGCGTGTGCCGCCTCGGCCCACGAATTTGCCGGTGTTGACGTCTATGGCTACGAGCGCCTCCGTCTGATTGATGACGAGGTAGCCGCCGGACTTGAGCCAGACCCTGGGCTTGATGGCCTTATCAACCTCAGCCTGCACGCCGTAGGCTTCAAGGATTGGCTCGTCGCGCGTGTAGAGCTTGACGCGCTTGACCATTCGCGGCTGTATGCGGTTGATGAACTCCACTATGCTCTGGTATTCCTCTTCGGAATCGACGCGAATCGCTGTGAAGTCGTCCGAGAGCTGATCGCGCAGGATGCGCTGTATCAGGTCCAGGTCCCTGTGCGCCATCGCGGGCGCTTTCATCTTCTCGGCTGAGCGGCGAATGTCCAGCCAGGTGCGAACCAGGTAGCGCGCGTCTTCTCTCAAATCCTGCTCGCTGATGCCTACGCCGGCCGTGCGAACTATGAAGCCGCCCGAAGGCACGTCCTCTTCGGCGCGTATGGCCTGAATGAGCCGGCGAAGGCGCACGCGCTCGCTGTCGGATTCTATCTTGCGCGAGACGCCCACGTGCTCGACCGTCGGCATGTAGACCAGGAAGCGGCCGGGCAGGGCTATGTGCGAAGTGATGCGCGCGCCCTTCTTGGCTATAGGCTCTTTGGCAATCTGAACCAGAATCTCCTGCCCTTCGCGCAGCAGGTCAGTGATGGTTGGCTGAGAGCGCTCACGCTCACGACGCGTCTCGCGCCTGTCGCCCCTCTCTCCGCCTCTCTCTCCGCCCCTCTCTGCGCTCCTCTCTCCGCCGCCTCTATGCTCGCGGCGACCGTTTGCCGGAGGCGGGGCCGGTTGAGGCGCTTCTTCAACCTCAATCGAAGCGGTCGCAGCTTCGTCCCGACCGTTTGTGCGGTCTTCGTGATTGCCTTCGCCATGCTTGCCCGGGGGGCCGCTACGACGACGGCGACGACCGCCGCGACGCGTGGCGAATTCGGCGCGGGAGCGCGAAGGTGTCAGGCTGGCCTCCGCATCGTCAAAGGTTTCGTCGTCCGTGTCGGCCTCGAAGTGTGCGCCGTCGGCTGCGTCGGACGCTACACGGTCCGTTTGCGCGGCACGCTCGCTTTCGGATTCGAGCACGTCAATGTCCGTTTCGCCTTCATCACCCGTAGATGCGGCGCGGCGCGAGCGACCCTTTTTAGAAGCGGCCTTGCCGGCCTTGGAAGATTTCTTCGCAGCCGTCTTGGTGGCGGCCTTCTTGCTGCTCTTGCGGCTGGATTTCGCTGGAGCCTCTTCGGCTTCGCTCGCCTCCCGACTCTCTTCAGAAGCTTTGGACGCGCCCTTCTTTGCGCCGCGCTTCGAGGCCGCGCGCTTGCCGCGCCTGGAGTCTGTAGCCTGCGCGGCTTCCGCGTCCGCGCCCTTTTCGTCGTCGCTGATGCGCTCGAACTGCGGCTGCTCCGCCTCTTCGTCTACCTCGTCTATAAAGGAGTCTATGTGAGCGGCCACGGTTTCCTGAACGGGCGCGGTCGCTGACCTGAGCCCCTCTTCGTCGCTGTCCTCTATGCGCTCGAAAGCGGCTTCGCCGGCGAGGCCGGAAGAGAGCACGGAGCCGACCTCGGCAGAGCTCTGCTCTTCGTCGTCCATGTCGAACTCGACGGCGTGAATCTGATCGAAGATGCGTTCCTGAAGGCGCGCGTCCTTGAACATCTCGCCCTCTTCGGCAGCGCTTTCGTCTTCGTCAACTACGCGCTCAAAGGATGAGTCGGCGGCGACAAAGGGAGTGGCGACGTCTTCAGCGGTGGCCTCAAGCGAATGAGCTGTGCCCGCCGCAGCCTCTTCAAAGGGCTGAGCGGTTTCGGCCTTGCCGCCGCGACGACGGCCCCTGCGACCGCGCTTGCGGCCTCCGGCCCCGCCTTCCGTTTCGTCCTGCTGCTGTTCCGCCACGGGCGAGATGGAGGGGGCGGCCTCCTCTTCGGCGCTCGTTTCGTCCTCCGCGAGGTCGCTTTCGTCCGCAAAGACCTCTTCGGGAATGACCGCGGCATCCAGAAGGGGCTCTGCACGTTCCTGCGTAGCCTCCATGCGCTGCTCACGCTCAAGACGTGACTGCTCTATGCGCTCCTGCGCGGCGCGTTCGGCTTCCGCTCGCGGTTCCGCCTTCTTGGTTTTGTCTATGACGATGCGCTCGAACTCCTCTTCTTCATCAAAGAAGTCCGAGACGTATAGAAAGGCGTCGCGCTCCAGTCCTATGTCTACGAAGGCCGACTGCATGCCGGGCAAAACGCGCATGACGCGTCCCTTGTAGATGTTGCCGACGATGCCCTGATGCTCTTCGCCGCGCTCTATGTAAAACTCCGTGACCTGCTCGTTCTCGACGATAGCGATCTTCTTTTCGCGTCCGTTAACGCTGATGATTAATTCCTTTGGCATGTTCTCAGATGTGTCTCCGGGACAAAGCGGCCGTGAAGAGCTCCGGAGCGCAGCCTGTGAAAAGCCCTGGCTCCTGCTGCTGCTGCCGCAATGTGTGAATTGTTAGACGGAAAGCGTGCTCCACCTGCAAGCCCGATACTTGAGCGAGGCGTGCGCGCCTTACATGAGAGGCCGGGCTTATGCCCGAGCCCTGTGGTATCGAAATGGAAAGGCCGGACGATTCGCTCGGCCTGGAGAAAGGATGTGAATGTTTAAGCACTAGAGGAGGCGGCGCACATAGCTGTGCCTGCACGGCACGCACGGCCGCCCCTGGAGCGCAAGTAAACCCTGAACTGAACAAATGGAATCTCCACGGAAGCCGCCGGCCAACAGGCGCTCTTAGAAAGGCGCGCGCCGGAAGAAGGGGAGCATGCAGCTTAAAGGGCTGCCCGCTCGAATAGACCCGTTTCTCCCAAAAGGCGTTTGCTCAACCCGAGACGCCTGCCGAAGGCTTCACGAAGCCGTTTCTTACGACCGAATGGGGCGCTCCCCCGGAGATTCTCTCCTTCAAAGCGGCAGGCGCACCGGCAACAGGTCGTACAAACAGCCTTTTCAATCTCTGGCTCAACTTTGAAGACGCAAAGGAGAGCCTCCGCGACTTCAAAGAATTATTCCGTGTCCCGCCCGAGCGCCGCTAACGCGTAAAATAAACGTCCTCAAATCTCTCAGCTTGAAAGTATCAACGCTTCATTTGCACTGGACGCGCCGCTCCGGCTGACCGGGCGCGTGCCTGGGCGAGCAACACGGAGTATAACCCAAGACAGCATTAAACCGGAAAGCGGCAGGCGTCAAATTCAAGCGAGCCGTCGCTATTAAAGCTTAGGGCTGGCCTTCAGTTGACGAAGCGGCGCAGTTGTATGCTGATGGCGAAGCCAATAGCGATGAAGGTGGCCAGCACGGATGAAAGGCCCGCGCTCATGAGGGGAAGCGGGACGCCTATGACCGGCATCATGCCCAGCGTCATGCCGACATTGATGAAAATCTGAAATGCCAGACCGCCCACAATCGCCATGATGACCAGCATGCCCGTGCGATCCGGCGCGCGCCTGGCTCCGGTAATCAGGCGCGAGAGCAGTACGGCGTAGGCCAGCAAGAGCAGAATGCAGCCGACAAAGCCGGTCGATTCGGCCGTCACGGCGAAGATGAAGTCCGTGTGCGGCTCTGGCAGGAATTTGAGCTTGCTCTGCGAGAACTCGCTGGAGGCGCGCGTCCCCATTACGCCGCCTTTGCCGACCGTGACGATGGACTGCCAGGTGTGATAGCCGAAGCCACGCCTGTCGGCGTTCTCCGGATCCAGGATGACGTTGATGCGCTCCTGCTGGTAGTTCTTAATCTTCCCCGTCTTGACGCCCAACATGTAGGCCGCAGGAATCATGATGATGCTCAGCAGAGCGGCCGCCACGACCAGGCGCATGCGCACGGACGAGAGAAAAATCACCACGCCCAGGAGCGGAAAGTAGGTGATGGCCTGCCCCGCGTCCGGCTCGAGCAGTATGAGACCTATTGGAAGACCGAGTATCCCGCCTCCTACGAGCATCTCTTTTATGGAGAGTGGCCCGTTGCGGTGCGGGCCGAAGAATCGCGCCAGCATCAGGACGGTGGGGATTTTGACGAACTCGGAGGGCTGAAACTGGCCCAGGCCCGGCAGCTTAATCCAGGCGCGCTGGCCGTTAATCTTCATGCCGATGCCTGGAATGAGCACTATCACGAGCAGCGCCAGACCGAAGAGGTAGAAGGCCGGGGCAAGGTCTACAAGCTTGCGGTAGTCCATGAAAGAGACTATCAGCATGAAGACGAGAGCAATGCCCAGACCGAATAGCTGTTTCTGCCAGTAGGTCTCTTCGGGCTGCGCGTTGTGAATCTGCCAGGTTCCGAAGAAGACGATGAGGATGGCGATGAGGGCCAGAACCCAATCGAAATCTCGAAAGCTGCGTCGTCCTGAAAGCGTTAGCATGATTAAATCCGTGAAGGCGACTGGCTTCTAAAGCCCCGAATCCCCGTGCCTCTATCTTCCGCGCTTATTCTCCCTGGCGCCTGTCCGTGGCCTGCGGCGGCGAGCCGCCGGCGCCGCCCGAAGTCGTCTTCTTGTTCTGTGCCACCTGGACTGCGCCCGGCGGTTCTTCGTTACGCGTCTTGCGGTAGTAAGCGTCGTAGACGGCGCGCACGGCCGGCGCGGCGTGGACGCCGCCGAAGCCGGAATTTTCAATAAGCGCGATGGCCGAAATCTCGGGCTTGTAGGCCGGGGCGAAGGAGACGAACCACGCGTGGTCTTTGTTCTCGCCCGTGTCTTTGCCGAGGCCGACGACCTGCGCCGTGCCCGTCTTACCCGCTATGTCGAAGCCCGCCATGCGTATGCGCGCGGCCGTGCCCGCGTCGTTCACCACAGACCACATGCCTTTGACCACGGCGTCGTGCTCGTCCTGCGGGATGGGAACTATCTTCGGATCGGGCCGGTCAAAGCGCTGCGCTGGTCGGGCGGCAAAGGGGCCGACCTCGCTGACGGCCCGCGCCTCTTTTAAGAGATGCGGCACGGAGAGGCGGCCGCCGACGCCGATTCCGGCGACGGCCCGCAGCATGGCTATCGGCGTCGCGAAATCGTAAACCTGCCCGAAGGAGGAGTAGACGGTGTCTATGTCCTTCCATGCCTGCCCGCGCCTCTCCATCATGGGCTTGAAGAGGTTGGGCGTCTGGCTCACAATCTCGTGCGGGAGGTCCACGCCCGTGCGCTTGTTGATGTCGAAGTCGTCCACCATCTTCATGATGCCGTCTATGCCCATCTTGAGGCCGAGGCGGTAAAAGTAGCCGTCGCAGGACTTCATGATGGCGTAGCGTATGTCGGGCGTGCCGTGATTGCCCATGCAGCGAGTGAACTTGTTGCCGATGGTGATGCCGCCGCCGCAGACCAGATTCGAATTCTCAAGCGTGATTGCGCCCTGCCTCAGGCCGGCGACGGCCATAGGGATCTTCCAGGTGGAGCCGGGCGGGTAGATGCCCTGTATGGCTCGATTGATGAGCGGCGTCTTGGGGTCTCTGACCAGCTCGTTATATTCTGCGCGCCCTTCCTTGCTGGTGATGCGCTGCGAAAAGAGATTCGGGTCGAAGGTAGGATAGGAGGCCATCACCATGACTTCGCCGTTGTTGGGATCCATGGCGATGATGACGCCGCGCTGTTTGGGCGAGTTGCGAAGCTGCTCTTCGGCCACCAGCTGCAAGTCAAGGTCTATGGTCGTGGATATGTCCTGGCCGGGCTGGGGCTCGACCTCTTCTATCACGTCCTGTATGCGGCCACGGCTGTCCACCACGACCTTGCGGTAGCCGTCGCGCCCGCGCAGGTAATGGTCGTAGACGGCTTCGAGCCCCTCGCGCCCTATGATGTCGCCGGGCTTGTAGCCCTTCTCTTTGTACCGGGGCTGCTCAAGCTGTTCGGGGCTTATCTCGCCCACGTAGCCAAGGACGTGCGCGAGCGTCCCGTTCTCCAGATAGCGGCGCTGCGGCTGGGCCTCCACGCGCAGCTGCGGGTACTCCAGCTGGTGCGCCTCAACCCATGCCTGGTCCGCCGACGAAGCGTTCTCCTTGATGCGTACGGATTCAAAGGCCGGCTGGGTCTTAATCTGTTCTAAGCGCTCCCTGAGGTATTCCGGGTCGATGTCCAGCCCCGTGGAGAAAGGCTCTATGAACTGGTTCAAGTCCAGGTTCTTGACGTCTTCCCTGGAGAGGATGACGTTGTAGATGGGGCGCGAATCCACCAGAATCTTGCCGTTGCGGTCGAAGATGACGCCGCGCGGCGCGGGGATGGGCAGGAGCCTGATGCGCTGGTTCTCCGCGCGCTCGGCGTAGTACGAGCCCTTCATCATCTGTAGCACGTAGAGACGCACGCCCAGCACCGAGATGAGCAGCACTATGAGTATCTGCAGGACGCGCATTCGCACGCGCAGGTTTTGTGAATCGTCTTCGAACTTCATGACGAAAAGTCTTCAGTTTCCAGTGGTCAGTTTTCAGCTAAGGGGAAGAGCAATCGGGCCAGCGCTCCGGAGCCAGTGCTAAAGATACCAGCATTGGCTGACGATTCCCAGCAGATAATTCAGATGCTCTCGACGATTGCAACTGTTCCCCGCCGAAAACCACGGGCCGGGGACTCCGTTTCACCGCTTGCGCCTGAACCTGCTTATGCCTCGACGGGCGACGCGGCGGCGCACGGATAACTGTCGGCGCTGCATGGCCCGCTCGCTAAAGAGTGTGTCAAAGACGTAAAGGAGAATGGTGCCAACGATAGTCGTCCAGATGACCTTGTAAGAGGCCGTCTCGACGAAGGGCTGTAGGGTGGCCCTGTCCAGCAGCCTGTGCAGCAGCACGTAGACGGTCGCGTCCACCAGCGCCGCGCCGGCCAGCACGGGAATCCGCACCAGGGGATTATCAAGCATCACGCGGGTGGCGAGCGTGGCGATGATGTAGGCCGTCAGGGTCTTGGAGAATCCGTAAGCGCCCAGCAGGTCGCCGCTTAAAGCGCCCGTCGCCACTCCCGCTATAGTGCCAACGAGCATCGCCTGCAACACGTCTCGCTGCAAAGCGAAGTAAACGGTCACGATGAGCGGCAGGTCTATGTGTACGAGGGGAGGCCAAATCTGGCGAAGAGACGATTGCAGTATAACGGCCAGCGCAACCACGACTGCGATTTTCAGTTGCTGCATCGTAAGAACAGTGGCGAGTGACGAGTGGCGAGCGGCGAACAAGACTATCTTGTCACCTGTCACCGGTCATTGCTTTTTCCCCTTGTCCACATTGGGAAGCGTCTGGTCGGGCGGCGTGC
>DASVVZ010000363.1:0-9935 GCA_036389875.1 Pyrinomonadaceae bacterium | reverse complement strand
ATCGACCAGCGCTTTAACGGCGGGGGCATCACGCCCGACTACTTTATAGAGTGGCTCAAGCGAAGACCGCTTTACTACTACACCTACCGCGAAGGCGAAGACATTCCCACGCCCGTCAATCCGGGGCCCGGAACGGCCGTGCTCATCACAAACGAGTTCAACGGCTCCGCCGCGGAGACCTTTGCTTTCATGTTCAAGCTGGGCCGCGTCGGCCCAATCGTCGGCGCGCGCACCTACGGAGCAGGCATAGGCCCATACGTCTTCACGCCGGACCTGATTGACGGCGGCTTTATACAGCTTCCGAATCGCGCCGCCTACGACCCCAGCGGCACTACCTGGGGCATAGAGAACATTGGCGTCGTGCCGGACGTGGAAGTGGAAATTACGCCCAGAGACTTCATGGCCGGGCGCGACCCGCAGCTTGAGCGTGCCATACAGGCCGGGATGGAAGGGCTGAAAAAGAACGTACCCGTTCTCCCGAAGAAGCCCAGGTATCCTGTGCATCCATAAAAGGCAGAAGGTGAAAAGTTTCTTACACAAAAAAAGCGGGAGAGCCGCGCTCGCCACAAGCGCGGCTCTCCCGCTTTGTTCTCACATGCCGCCCCAAAGCAGCTTGCGAGAAACCTCAATCTCAGTGATGATGCTCGCGCTCGTACTCGTCCGCTTCCTCTTTGGTGCGGTGAATCGTTCCGTCCGGATGCTCCGGCGGCGTGTAGACCGTGTAGAGCTTCAGGGGCTGGCCGCCCGCGGCTATGAAATTATGTCTCGTCCCTGACGGCACAACCACCACGCTGCCCGCGCGCACGGTTAGCTCCTGGCCCTCTATCACAGCCCTGCCTTCTCCCGCGACAAAGGCCAGAACCTGATCGATGCCTTCATGCACCTCTTCTCCAATCTCTTCGCCTGCGGGAATGGCCATCAGAACTAATTGTGATAGCTTCGTGGTGAAGAGCACCTGCCGGAAATTCTCATTCTCTTCGGCCTGCCTGATAACGTCGTTGGCGTAAACTTTTGCTCTCATCTTCTCCTCCCTATGAAATCTCTTAAGCGGGATGCGCAAAAATCGTGTGGCTGCGCCGCCCGCGCGCTCCCCCTGCCGACATCCCTTTGCTTTAGCTCGTGCCTGCGCTGTCGCTCCTGAGTTCACTCATGCTGATTCCCGGCCATTCGCACAGGCGCTGTCCGTATCCCTCGTCGCTCATGCCTTCTCCAGCCGTTCCCTCTGTCGGAAGTTAAGAATAATAATTACTATTACTCTGTGGGTAAATTTTTTTACCGCCTGCATTCGCGACAGTAACCCAGCAATTCCAGACGATAATCCTTTACAGCAAATCCGGCCTGGGGCTTAATCTGCTTTAGCCAGTCGGGGCCGGCCTTTGAGTCCAAGTCCCAGATTTTTCCGCAGTCCAGACAGCGCGTGTGATAGTGATGATCCGTCCGTATATCGTAGCGCGCGGCCGCGTCTCCGTAAGTTAATTTCGATATCGCGCCGCAGTTGACCAGGGCCTCCAGATTTTTATAGACGGTGGCAAGACTGATTTTCGGCAACTTCTGCTTGACCGCCATATAGACCTCTTCCGCCGAAGGATGATGCTCGACCTGCCTCAGGTAGTCGAAGACGGCTGCGCGCTGCTGCGTCAAATGCGCGCCGCGAGCCTCAAGTTTCGATTTTAAGACAGCGCCTTTCTCATCATAATTCTTAGAGTTCGTCTTCATTGCCAAACCTCTGTCCTCCAGGACAACGGCATAATAAAACCGGCTGCGCTAAAAGTCAATAGTAATTATTACTTTTGAAGTTGCTTTTTATGACGGGCACAGTAACAAGCTTCGCCCGCTCAGCTCAGGTCGCCCGGGTTGACTCGTGAAAAGCGTAGCGGATTAAATAGCTACCGTTATAAAGAAAGGGAGAGGCCAATGCTTGAGCGATTAGAGTTCATGAGATTACATGAGGCGGCGATGCTGCCAACGCGCGGAAGTCTGCATTCTGCCGGACTTGACCTGTACGCGGTTGAAGGCATAAACATTCCCGCGCATGCGCGTGCAAGTGTCGGGACGGGCCTGGCTGTGAGTATCCCGCAAGGCTTCTACGGGCGAGTAGCCCCGCGTTCGGGGCTGGCCGTCAAGCACGGCCTCGACGTTCTGGCGGGTGTAATTGACAGCGACTATAGGGGCGAAATCATCTGTGCCCTCATCAATCATGGAGATGAAGCTATTCAGATAGACGCGGGGATGCGCGTGGCTCAACTGATAATCGAAGCGATACTGACGCCGGAGCCTGTGTGGAGCGAAGGCTTGAGCGAGACCGAGCGCGGGCAGGGAGGCTTCGGAAGCACCGGCAGGACTTGATGATTGTTCGAGAGTTTTCCGCCCGTCACAAATAATTATGCAACGGCCAACCCTGAATCGACGTATGTGATTCCAAGACGGTAGTGAGCGGCTTCTGCTGTAGCTTTATCTCACTCAATCAAAAAAAGTGTTGACAGATTCGGCGCATAGGTTTATATACACAAGTTCGCTCGCGGCAAGTGAGCGTGAAAGCTGAGGCGGAAAGATTTCAATGTTGAGGAACCGGACAAAAGAACAAATATCGCGCGGCATGCGTGGCACGGCCATTTGGCCGGTCGTCACCCAACTGGCCGGCGCGGCTTTGTGTGTCTATTGTCTGAGTTCTATACCATCAGAATCGACTTTTGACGGTGCGCTCAATTTTAGACATGCAGAGCAGGGATCCAAGGGGATTCTCGATAACCGTCAATTGAAGATGTAGTTTAGCGGGAGCGTGGATGTTCCCGCTCCCGAAATCTTAGAGAGTTTCAGTTCTAGATTGAAGCGGAGCGGGCTTCCAGGCTTACCCGAAAGGGAAAAGCTAGGAAGCCCGCTTTTTTGTTGTTTGATAACTGAAGTACCTTGTAAGTAAAAGGTATAAGGTTAAAGCGTAAGAGGGCAACACGGGTTGTCTTCTTTAAGGGTTTACTAACTGTCATGGACTTTGGCGAGACCGGCAGTCAGCAAACCCTTCGGTAGAAGTGTGCGCCGTAGGTGTGTCTACACAACCTTTGGTGATGCACTACTCGTGTGCCCTCTTGCGCTTTACTATACCAAATTTTTGCACGGGTGGCAGAGCGGCTATTGCACCTGATTGTAAATCAGGCGTCTCGAAGACTTCGGAGGTTCGAGTCCTTCCCCGTGCATCGCAAGCTTTAGGAGCGTGAGGTAACGGTAGCCTGGCTGATTCCAAATCAGCTCGCGCGGGTTCAAATCCTGCCGCTCCTGCCAAAATTTAGCGGAGGATTAACCCTAACTGGTAAGGGCGCAGTCTTGAAAACTGCTGCGCTTCGGCGCTTGAGAGTTCGAGTCCCTCATCCTCCGCCAAAGATAAACATGGAGGCGTCGCCTAATGGTATGGCACTACTCTGCTAATGTAGCGGGTAACCTAAAAGCCCATGTGAGTTCGACTCTCACCGCCTCCGCTCTTTCAGTATGAACCCGTAGCTCAGCCCGGACAGAGCGTTGGTCTACGAAACCAAAGGCTGCAAGTTCGAATCTTGCCGGGTTCACTTTTCCACGCCGATGTAGCCCAACGGTAGGAGGCGCTAGTCTTAGAAACTAGACAGTGTGGGTTCGAATCCCTCCATCGGCACTTCATACTCGCGCGCGCGCGTAGCCCAAAGGCAGAGGCGGCTGGCTTAAAATCAGCAAAGTGGGAGTTCAAATCTCTCCGCGCGCATATAGTTCTTTCTGGGGATGTGGGCAAACAGGTTATGCCGCTTGATTTTCAATCAAGAGAGTGCGAGTTCGAGTCTCGTCATCCCTGCTTCTCTTTTATGTTGGCTGTAGTTCAATGGGAGAACGACGCGCTGTGAACGCGTAGATGCAGAGTTCAATTCTCGCCAGCCAACCTCTAAAAAACATCCTGCGGGGCGTTGGGCTAGATGGATTAAGCCGCCACATTCTCAGTGTGGAGAGCGTGAGTTCAAGTCTCACACGCCCTGCCAATCACAAAAATTTGGAACGGTAACTCAAACGGCCAGAGTGCTGGATTGTCTATCCAGAAGTTGCGGGTTCAAGTCCCGTCCGTTCCGCCAAATCTCTTTGCGGGTCTCCCTTCCCCTCGCAGGGCGGGAGAGCGTGGCAGTCCCGGTGACTGCCGGGAGAGGGCGTGCTTCGGGTGACTCCCACTTGCGTACGTGCGCGCCCTCTCCCGAAGGGGGAATCTTTCGAACGCACGGGTCAGTAGCCAAGCTGGATTAAGGCACCTGCCTTTTAAGCAGGGTATCGTGAGTTCAAGTCTCACCTGGCCCATCAAAGAAAGCAGTGGAATTTCGGAGCGTGGCGTAGCTGGTCAATCGCGCTTGCCTTGGGAGCAAGAGGCCGAAGGTTCGAATCCTTCCGCTCCGACCAGATTTAAATAGAGCGGGCTGAAAGTGTTAAAGGCGGCACACCTGCCTTGCAAGCAGGAGGTTGGAGTTCGAGTCTCCATCAGTCCATCAGATTTTTCCTCTGTGCGTTGTTGGTCCAGCCCGGTCTAAGACACTGCGTTGCCATCGCAGAGACGCCGGTTCGAATCCGGCACGACGCATTTCAACATCAATTGTTGTGGATGTAGCTCAAACGGATAAAAGAGCGCGGCGCTTCCAACGCCGAGGCTGCGGGTTCGAGTCCCGTCTTCCACACTAACCTGTTGCCTAAAGGGGTCGAGTAACTCAGCCCGGTCAGAGTGCCTGTCTTACAAACAGGAAGTCGAAGGTTCAAATCCTTCCTCGACCATCAGCCTGGATTTTGTGGTGTAGCTTAATCGGCAAAGCGCTTGATTGTTAATCAGGTCTATCTCGGTTCGAGTCCGAGCGCCACAGCCAATCTTTTTGAAGTTCGGCTGGATAGCTCAGTGAGGTAGAGCACGCGTCTCATAAACGCGAGGTCGCCGGTGCGAATCCGGCTCTAGCCATCAGCGCTTAACTTTAACGGACGGGTAGCTGAGACAGCGCAAGCGTCGGCCTGAAGAGCCGAAGAGGGTGGTGCGAGTCCACCACCGTCCACCAAATTTTCTCGCGGGCATAGAGCAACAGTGGCTCGAAGGTCTCATAAGCCTAAACCGGTGGGTGCAACTCCCACGCCCGCAAATCTTCTTCTGCTGCGAGATCAGCTAATCGGCAAGCTGGCAGACTCTGAATCTGTTCATGGAGGTTCGACTCCTTCTCTCGCAGCCAACGCTTTCTGACGGGGCATAGCTCAATTGGCAGAGCGGCTGGCTTATACCCAGCAAGCGCCGGATTAGCGCGTGATGCAGGTTCGAGTCCTGCTGTCCCGATGACACCTATTGTTGCGGCGTAGTCCAACCTGATAGGACGCCGGCCTTTGAAGTCGGAGGTTTTGGTTTAAATCCAAACGCCGCAGCCTGCGGGCTCTGATAGATTTTTCCTCTTGGTGGCGTAGCTCAGATTGGCAGAGCAGGCGATCGATAATCGCCCGGTCGCAAGTTCGATTCTTGCCGTCACCACCAGAAACTTTTGCGGCGTAGCTCAATGAAACAAGAGCGTCCGTCTTGTAAACGGGAAGATGTGGGTTCGATTCCCATCGCCGCAGCCAGATCGATTCTTCTCCCGCGCGGGCCTGTAGCTCAGATGGATTCAAGAGCAGCCGTCTTCTACACGGCAGGTCAGGGGTTCGAGTCCTCTCAGGCCCATTCAAGCATTGCGGCACGTGAAGCCGAGCGGTTGAGGCGCCGGATTGCAAATCCGGATGGTGCGAGTTCGAATCTCGTCACGTGCTCTCAAATTTCAACAACCCTTGCGGCGCGCCTGTTACTCAATGCTCGCCGGAAAATTTAGAAGAAAGGAGGTGGAGGTTCCCATGATTCTCTCTCGCAAAGTGCTGCTCCTGAACGCTTCGTACGAAGCGCTCGGCACGGTTGACGTGGCGCGCGCAGTCCGTCTCGTCTGGAAGCAGTCGGCTGAAGTCGTACTACGGGACGGAGAGCGAGTCCTGCGCTCTCAGCACTTCACCTTTGAGGTGCCCAGCGTGATTCGCCTGATTGAGTACGTAGACGTGCGCAAGCGCCGCAACAACTCCGGCAAGCAACGCCTGCGCATCCTTATGAGAGATAAGATGCGATGCCAATACTGCGGCGCTCGCGGCACTGCGTTCGAGCTAACTCTTGACCACATCCTGCCGCGCTCACGCGGCGGCGGCTCAAGTCCCGAGAACCTCTGCGCCGCATGTATAGGCTGCAACCAACGCAAGGGCAACCGCACGCCCGACGAGGCCCGCATGCCGCTTCTTGCCAGCCCAAGCGCGCTCAGGTACGGGCTCGAACGTGCAGTGCTTAACCACTATGCGCTCACACGCCCCGAATGGCGTCCCTTCCTCTTTCTGGACGAAGAGGCGCGCATAGCCTGAACGAGAGGCCAGATGCTTACAAGGTACTGAAGTTATTCGAAAGCTGGAGCCTTCGGAGCCTCAAGCTCTGAAGGCTTCCGGTAAAGGAGGAAGGGAAGATGGTTCACATTCGTTACGAAGGCCGTTCGGTTGGCGTGAGCGAGGCGCTTCTGCGCGTGCATCCCGGTATGACCGACCAGGAGATTAAAGAGCAGGTTGCGCGCCACTTTGACGTGGGGCCGAAGCAGCTTGAGTTTTATGTGGTTGACCGCACGCCGCAGGGCGACATGATTGTCAGACCCGAAGCGGTCTACGGCTGATATTTGAAAGGATAGTCCCCGCGCCCTGACTGATAGAAGCTTACACACCATCCCTTTGTAAGGGGGTCGTCGTAGGTTCGAATCCTACCGGGAGCAACTTGAAATACTGCTCCCGTAGCTCAGTGGGTAGAGCACCCGAGTGAAGACGCTTTTTCGACTTGCGCGGGGACGAATAAGAATTCTAACGGGAAGTTTTCGGTCGCGAGACGCGTGCCCGTTCAACCGAAGCGCGTGCGCGTGCCCGACCTGAAAAGCTTACACACGGTAACGGTCTTGAAAACCGTTTGAGGTTCAAACCCTCTCCGCGTTCCCTTCAAAACTTGAGGGGGCGTACAAAAAGTCGGCTTTCCGAACTTGCACGAGCGCCCGTCTCCTTTTTCTGAACGGGCACGCGCCTCGCGACCGAAAACCCGTGAGAAGATTTTGTCCGTTTGATTTTGAAACTAGAAGAGACGTTTTACGCCCCGCGCCCTGACAGGGGGAGCTTACATACTTGCTCAGTTGGTTGAGCGCTAGCCTGAAGAGCTAGAGGTGGCGAGTTCAAATCTCGCGTATGCACGAACGGCTCGCCCGACTCGCGCGGGGCAATAAGAACAGTTTTCAGTCTTCAGTAAAAGCGACAACCGCTTCTGCTCAAAACTGAAAACTGTTCTCGGGAGGTATGAGATGGAACAGATGGAGCGCGACCTGCGCCTGGACATGTTGAATAGCCTGCTGACGACTCCGCACCGAGAGCTGGAGCGCGTGGCAGACCTCCACAGGCAGATGATTGAGCGTGACCCTGTGTTCTACGGCCACCTGGCCGTCTGGTACTTCGCGCAGGGTGAAGTGCGCGACCACAAGGAGGTCTTTGTGGGCAACCTGCTGGCGGGCGCTCTCGCAGAGCATCGCGGCGCGGGCTTCATGCTCTTGCAGGGGCTTCCGCCCTATCAGGTGTCGCGCGTGGTTGATTTCCTGAAGCGGTCGCGCGGGCTTGTGCCGCGTTCCACTCGCACGGCGGTTGTGCGTTACCTGCGCGAGCGTGAGCAGAATGCAGCCCGCTTCGACCGTGCTGCGCTGCGTGCGCGCAAGAGTATGAAGCATCTATACGCGAGCCTGCACATAAAGCCGGGTGCGCGTGCGGACGCAGTGCTCTTTAAGAACGAGCCGCCTGCGGACAGCCTCGCTTTCATGCTGAAGCGACTGGCGGGCGCCGAGAGCGCAGCCGAGCAGGCCGCGCTCATAGTCGAGCACAAGATTCCGTACACGGTCGCCGTCGGCGCTGTCAGAAACCTGACGCCCGTGGTGCTGGTTGCACTCATCAGCCAGATGTCTCCGCAGGAGGTGATTAATAACCTTGCGTCGCTCAAGAAGCGCGGGGCGCTGGAGCACGAGGAGGTGAAGGCACTCGTAGACGAGAAGCTGCAGGAGGCCGCAGTCTCCAACAGGGTCTCCGCCTTCAAGGCCATAAAGGCGGCTCAAGTTGCTCGTACGGACGCGTCTGTCTCCGAGCGCCTTGGCCGGGTGGCAAACGAGCAGGTCAAAAGCCGTGGCCGAATCACTAGACCGACTGCGCTTTTCGTGGATAAGAGCAGCAGCATGACCGAAGCGATAGAGGTCGGCAAGCAGATAGCTGCGCTTATCTCCGGCATCAGCAGCGCGGAATTGTTCGTCTACGCCTTCGACTCAATGGCGTACCCAGTGGCGACCCTTGACGCCAATGCGCGCGAGCTTACCGACTGGGAGCGTGCCTTTAGCAACATGCTGCCGTATGGCAACACGAGCATAGGCGCGGCGCTTGAGGTGATGCGCATCAAGCGCCAGTTGGCGGAGCAGATAATCATCGTCACGGACGAGGGCGAGAATACTTCGCCCTACTTCGACGCTGCGCTCGAGCGATACGTTGAAGAGTTGAAGACGGAGCCCGGCGTCGTGATCGTCAAGCTTGGCCAGCACTGCGACCTGCTTGAGCGCAGGCTGAGCGCGGCCCGTCGTGCGTTCGAGACCTTCACCTTCGCGGGTGATTACTACTCTCTGCCGAATCTGGTGCCGCTTCTGAGCCGCCCGTCGCGCCTGGAATTGCTGCTTGAGATTCTTGAGACGCCTCTTCCCGTAAGGGCCCAGGGCTGAAACGAACTGATTCCTTTATTCCTCATTCCTCACCCCTTCCTTTAGGGCGAGGTTAAGACGATGACTGATATACGTGAACTTCTGAAGCGCGTGGCGGCGGAAGAGGAAGCTTTCAGGTCACGTCTTTTCCTCGCCCCCCGCGTTCGAGGCGGGCGCGTACGCGCGCGTGTCTCAGGACTCGTCCACAGCTTCATTGTCAGCCCGCGCGAATTCGAGGGCTGGGGAATCTTTCGTCCCAGGAGCGAGCGCGAGGCGCAGGTGGTGGAAGAAGCGTGTCTTGAGCGCATCTCGGAATATCTCAGGCCGTTTCCGGTCGCGCGCCTGCGCCTCTGCTACAGGCTGCGCGGCGGCGCGTGGCTGGCGTGCCCGGCCGACGAATCACGCGCGCTTTCGCCTTCGCTTGATGCAGAGCCTTTAGTGCTGCATCTGGTAAGGGACGGCCGCGAGTTCGAGCAGGTTCTGGCTCGTAGCGTAAACGGCCTCTGGTGGTTCGAAGAGCTTGACCGCCGCGCGTCGCCAACGGAAGCCGAGAGCCTCCGCCAGGCGCTTCGAGACAGAATTGCGCCGGCCGAGCTTAAGCTGAAGGCGCTCACGCCCGGGATGCGCGTCTGCTACGGGCTGGCCTATGGGCATGAGGCGCTGGCCAGGGAAAGAAGGTTCTGTAGAGCGCAGGCCGCTTTCAGAGGCACGGACGAATCCAGACTGCGGGCGGCCCTTCGCTTCGGTGGGGGCGAGCTGCGCAGCTTTCAAGATCGCGGAGAATTCTGGCTGGTGGAATGGCTTTCACGCAACCGGGTGCTTCACACCTCCGGCATAGCCAGGCATGACCTGACGGTTATCAGCGCAGGCATCTGCCTGAGCGGCGAGGACGAAAAGTTCGACCTTCAATCCCTCGTCGGCGTAGTCGAAGGGGAATGGTAAGTAAAGAGTTTCCAGCAAGAAAAAGCATTCATCTTCTTCTTGCTGGAAACTGAAAACTGTCTTTATGAGTATCTTCTATCACGAACAGCTTTACCGCTCAGGCGAGGCTATGCGGCGCGTGCGCGAGCAGTTTGTGACCGTGTGCGGCGCGGGCGCTCTGGGCGCGAATATAGCGGAGAGCCTGGCGCGTTCGGGCTTCACCCGTCTGCG
>DASVVZ010000362.1:0-1979 GCA_036389875.1 Pyrinomonadaceae bacterium | reverse complement strand
TCCAGGGCGGCGTCTACGACTTCGCCTATGCGCGAGACGGGTACGACTTCGAGTTTCCGGCGCACGTCTTCAGGAATGTCTTCGAGGTCTGCTTCGTTGCGCGCCGGCAGGATGATGCGGCGTATGCCTGCACGGTGCGCGGCCAGCACCTTCTCTTTGATACCGCCGACGGGGAAGACAAGGCCGGAGAGGGTTATCTCTCCGGTCATGGCCGTGTCGGGCCTGACGCGGCGTCCCGTGTAAAGCGATGCGAGCGCGGCAGTGATAGTGACGCCCGCCGACGGGCCGTCTTTAGGAATCGCGCCCGCAGGGACGTGCAGGTGTACGCCGTAGCCCCTGAACATCTCCGGATCTATGGCGAACTCCTGTGCGTGCGACCACAGGTAGCTGCGCGCGGCGCGGGCCGACTCCTGCATCACTTCGCCAAGCTGCCCGGTCAAAGTCAAACCCGAGCCGCCGGGCAAAAGCGTCGCTTCTATGAAGAGCACTTCGCCGCCCATCTCAGTCCAGGCCATGCCCGTTGAAACACCTGCCGGCAGCTCTTTTCGCGCCTCTTCGGGATAAAAGCGCGGCGCGCCCAGATAGCCTTTAACGTCTCCCTCCTCTGCCGTGATGTGTTCGGCCTCGCCCTGCGCAATCTTGAGCGCGGCCTTTCTGGCGACGCTGCCGATGGTGCGCTCAAGCTGGCGGACTCCGGCCTCGCGCGTGTAGCGGGTGGCGATTAGCTGAATAGCTCCGTCCGTGATGTCGAACTGCTCCGGCTTCAAACCGTTCTCCGTGACCTGGCGCGGCACAAGGTATTGCCGCGCTATGTGCAGCTTCTCCTGGTCGGAGTAGCCCACGAGCGCTATCACCTCCATGCGGTCGCGAAGCGGAGGCGGAATCGGCGCCAGCTGATTGGCTGTCGCTATGAAGAAGACCTTCGAGAGGTCGAAGGGCAAGTCAATGTAATGATCGCGGAACGTGGAGTTCTGCTGCGGGTCCAGGATTTCCAGCAGCGCTGCGGCAGGGTCTCCGCGATAGTCAGCCCCCAGCTTGTCTATCTCGTCCAGCATCATCACGGGATTGTTCACGCCCGCGCGCCGTACGGATTGAATGATGCGTCCCGGCATGGCGCCTATGTAGGTGCGGCGGTGGCCGCGCAGCTCCGCTTCGTCGCGCACGCCGCCCAGAGAGAGGCGCTCGAACTGACGCCCGAGGGCTCGCGCGATAGAGCGGCCGAGACTCGTCTTACCCACGCCCGGCGGGCCTACGAAACAGAGGATGGGGCTTTTCGCATCCGGCCTGAGCTTGATGACGGCAAGGAACTCCAGTATCCGTTCCTTTATGTCTTCAAGGCCGTAGTGATCTTCGTCCAGCACTCGACGCGCTTCGACTAAATCAAGCTTGTCTTCGCTGGATTTCCGCCACGGCAATTCGAGAATGTATTCCAGATAAGTACGTATGACGTGATAATCGGGAGCAGCCTGCGGCAGCTTCTCCATGCGCTTCAGCTCTCTGTCGGCCTCTTTGCGCACGTCGTCGGGCAGGTCTGCCGCTTCCAGCCGCTCGCGCATCATCGTGGCCTCTGCCTGCTCGCCGCCCTCGTCGTCGCCTAGCTCCTTCTGTATAGCCTTCAACTGCTGGCGCAGTATGTAATCTCTCTGCGCCTTGTTCATCTCCGTCTGCGCTTCCGATTGAATGCGCGAGCGTATCTGCATTATCTCTATCTCGTGCGCCAGATAGCCGTGCGCGAGCTGTAGAAGCTCGTCGGCCGTGTCGGCTTCTAGCATCTTCTGCTCCTGCTCTACGCCCAGGGTGAGAAGAGAGCCCAGAAAGTATGCCAGGCGCACGGCGTCGTTCGCGCCGAGGACTATCGAGCGGACTTCGGGCGGAATCTGCGGCATCATCGCCAGCGCCTGTTGTATAAGGCCCTGCACGTTGCGCCTCAAGGCTTCCACATGGTCTGCGTCGACCGTCTTCACCTCCGGGAGAATCTC
>DASVVZ010000361.1:0-4624 GCA_036389875.1 Pyrinomonadaceae bacterium | reverse complement strand
CCTCAGCGACTCAAGGACGAGGGTAGTCTCCATCTGCTGCTCTACGGCTTCGGCGGGCCGGACTCTGATGTCGCGCTCGGCTCTGTCCTGTAAGCCCTTCAGGTCCTGAGCCAGTTCTTTGATGGATTGATATCGCTGCTCTCTGACTTTCGACAGCGCCCTGGAAAGGATCCGCTTCAGCGGCTCGGGCAGCTCTCTGCTGTCGGGTAAAAGCGCCGCAGGCTCCTGCGTGATGATAGAGGCGATCACGTCGCTGGTCGTCTCGCCCCTGAAGGGCAGAGCGCCGATCAGCATTTCGTACAGGACTACGGCCAGGCTCCAGACATCCGTGCGCTCGTCCAGCTCAAAGCTCCTGACCTGCTCCGGCGACATGTACCGGACGGTTCCCATTATTATCCCGGGGTCTGTCTCGAACAATCTCGCGGGCGATTCGTTCTCTCCCGACACGGGCTCGCGCTTGGTTCTTTTAGCCAGCCCGAAGTCCAGAATCTTGATGTAGCCGTCTCGCCTGACCATTATGTTTTCCGGCTTGATGTCGCGGTGAATGATGCCAGCGCGATGAGCTTCGGCGAGAGCGTCGGCCACCTGCGCAGCTATCTCAAGCACTTCCGTCAGGGGAAGCCTCTGGTCTTTGAAGTGAGACCTGAGTGTCACGCCGTCTATAAACTCGCTCACGATATAGAGAGGCGAGTCCGTCGGGGAGACTTCGTAGACCGTAAGGATATTCGGATGGTTGAGCGTGGAGACGATACGCGCCTCCTGCCTGAAGCGGTAAATCCACTGCTCGTCGGCGGCCATGTTGGGCTTGAGGATTTTCAGAGCCACGGCGCGGTCAAGCTGCGCGTCGTGAGCCAGATAGACCTCGCTCATCCCGCCATGCCCCAGGGGCGCGCGAATCTCGTACTTGCCCAAGCTTGTGCCGACCGCCAGCAGCATCTCTCCAGTGCCTTAATCTTAACAAAATTCCCGGCGAAGGATATGCGCGCGGGCAAAGTTTGTTGCTGCTTGCGATTAAGTTTAGGGAGGAGGTCGTGTAGGCGGCGCTCTTAAATTTACTCCACGCCTTCGGCCAGGCTCATGGAGTTTAGCGTGCGGGTTTTGCTGTTTTCGTCGGTTTCGGGAGGATGGTGCGCCATGGCGACTTGCTTGCGGCCCAGCCAGAGGCTGATCAGGAACCACAGGGCGGCCAGAGGCGCGGCTACGAAAGAGACGCCCGTCAGCCCGAGGCCGAGCCAGCCCAGCGCGGGCGATGACCATGCGCCTATCTGGTCTCCGGCGCGGTAGATGAAGGTGTCTATAAAGCTCTTGGCTTTGTACTTGTCCTCACGGCTCACGACCGTAAAGAGGACTTCGCGCGCCGGCCTTGCGATGGCAAAGTTTCCCGCGCGCCTGAGCGTCAGGAAGATGACAAACAGCGTGAGCGTCGGCACCATGCCGAGGGCGGTAAAGCCTATGACGCTCATGGCCGGAAGCAGGGCCAGGGTTATGCCTACGCCGAGCCACTTCAGTAGCCTGCCGGTCAAAAACGCCTGCACCAGTATCGTCAGGACGTTTACGAGCAAGTCCACCTGCGCGAAGAAGGCCGTGCGAGCGCCCCTGTCGGCGAAGGCGCTCGTCGCGATGCTGACCTGCTGGAAGTAGAGCAGCGTAGAGGTAATGGCATAAAGCAGCATGTAAGCGCAGATGCCCAGCAGATAAGGCGAGCGCAGGTCATGCGCTATCCCGGACCATATGCCGCCCCCGATGGGGCGCTCGTCCGCCGCAGCCTTTTCTCTGAAGGATGCGCGCGAGCCTTCGAAGGCCACCGGGAACAGACGCACGCACTGCGCGCTCAGCTCAAGCATCAGCGCCGAGAGGAGCAGCAGGTTGAGCGATCCGATCTTCTGTACGAGGGTCGCCGTCAGGGCCGCGCCGACAATGCCGCCGAGCGTGCCGCCCACGCTGATGAAGCCGAACAGCCGTTTGCCCTGGTCCGTGCTGAACACGTCGGCCATAAAGGCCCAGAAGACCGAGATGACGAAGAGATTAAAGACGCTCGTCCAGATAAAGAAGACGCGTCCCACCCAGACGTGCTGATTATTCGGCACGAGCCACAGCAGCAGGAAAAAGAGCAACAGGTTAATGATGAAGAACCTGTAGGCTATGGGGATAAAGCGCCTGCGTGAGAATTTTACGACCAGCGCCGCGAAGAGCGCGTTGGCGACCAGCATCGCCAGCAGCGTTCCCGTAAACATCCACGGGAGATTCTCCACGCCCCCGGCTGCGCCCATGTCGTCGCGTATCGGCCTGATGATGTAGTAGCTGGAGAGGATGAAGAAGTAATAAACGAAGCTCAGGATGAGCGCGCGCACCTCTACGGCTTTTACGTCAACCATCTTCCGTAAAAGCCGCATGGAACCGGACGGAGCCTGTGGCTCCGTCCTCTTATCTTCACCCTCTCTCTTCAAGCAGCCCTCTTCGTCAATCGGCCCGAAATGCTCGCTCTAACAATTTCTCACTTTATCTTAACCCGAGGTGACGGATTGATACCGGCCTCACGCGCTCTCCTTCTTTCGCGCGTGCCAGGCCGCCAGCACCTCTTTCTCGCGCTCAGGCTTGATGCCTGCTCTCAGCTTGGCCTGTCTTTCGGCGGTCTGCTTCTTGAACCAGTCCAGGGTGGCGCGCGCCGTGTCGGCCAGGGGACGGAAGGTGAGCCCCTTGTCCAGAGCGCGCTTGATGCTGACCTCCGCGAAGCCCGCTGATTCGCCCACGGGCGGCACCCACACTGGCATGTCTCCCCACGGCGTCACCTTCTGCTCTTCGAGAAACTTGGCATCGACCCAGGTGAAGCGGGCCTGCGAGTTGGCCACCGCCTTTATGCCGTCGAGCATCCCTCCCATGGTCAGTTTCGACTTCGGCCCCGTAGCGTTGAAGATGCCGGTAGTCCCCTGCTCTACCATTCGTATAGTCCACTCCGCCAGGTCGCGCGCGTCTATGAACTGAACGGGGTCTGTGGGATTGCCTGGAGCCAGGATTTCTCCGCCGCGCTCTATGCGCACGGGCCAGTAGGTGAATCTGTCCGACTCGTCGCCGGGGCCGACAATCAAGCCGGGGCGAATAATCAGGGCCTTGCCGGGAAACCACTTTTCGGTTTCTCGCTCCGACATTACTTTGAGCGGCCCGTAGAGCGCGAAGCCCGAGTCGCGCAAGGTCTTATTCGTCTCCTTCATGGCGTCCGCGCCCTCGTACTTGGCAAGCGGCCCCGTCTCGTCCATGCCCGGCTTGCTGTTGTCCGAGTAGACGGAGATGGTAGAGATGAAGACGTAACGGTCAACATTGCCTTTCAGGATTTGGGCAGCGTCGCGCACCCAGAAGGGCAGCGTCGTCGGGTTGTCTATCACCACGTCCCACTTGCGCCCCTTCAGAGCGTCAAGCTGGCCCAGGTTGCGGTCGCCTATCAACTGCTCAGCCTCTTTCGGAAGCTCGCCCGGATGCGTCTTGCCCCGGTTGAAGACCGTCACCTGATGGCCGCGCGAGAGCGCATAGCGAACCTGGAAGGGGCCGGTAAAGCCTGTGCCTCCGAGTATCAGAATCTTGAGCGGCTTTTTGGCCCTGCCCACAGGTGCGTAGCTGCCCGGGTCGGCCTCTATGAAGTTAGAGGCGAAGGAAGAGGCTCCGAAGGTTATGGCACCGCCGACGAAAGCCGAAAGCTTTAGGAAGTTTCTTCTACTGGTTGACATCTTGCTCTCCTGATTAGAGGTGTATGTATTGCCAAAGTTTAGGCCGTTAATCGGAGGCATACGCAGCGAAAACAGATATTGTTTCAGCGCGACAGAAAAATCGAGCATAATTCCGGCCGGATACGTTTTTACGGAAGCCTTTACGAAAAGATGGAAGAACGCGCCGAGCGGGAACCTTCGTCCGGGTAATCTTTCACTGTCGCAGGCGGCTTAAAAGAGCGGGCAACTGTGACAGGTTTTCGAGCACCGCCACAGCCTCATAGCCTTCAAAGCATTCTCTCCCGGTCACGCCTGAAAGCACTGCGACGAACTGGACGGCGGCCAGCCTTGACACCTCTGCGTCGGGTACGCTGTCGCCGACATAGACTACGGACGCGGGCGAGCACTGAAGCCTTTCGATGGCCTTGAACAGTCCTTCAGGGTCTGGCTTATGCTCCGACACGTCCTCGCCGCCGATGATAACCTGAAAGAACGGCAACAATGACGCCCGCCCTAAAATCTCCTCTATGCGGTAACGATATTTCGTCGAGACGATACCCAGCAGCAAGCCACTGCGGTGCAGTTCTTCAATCGTCGCAGGAACCGACTCGTAGAGTTCCGTCAGCTCAACCATCACCTCGTCGGCTCGCCTCACGAACAACCGTGCGAACTCATCGCATCTTTGCGCTTCTCCTTCTCCGGCCAGCGTGAGGAAACTGTTTTTCAGAGACAAGCCTATGGTTCGACAGGCCGCTTCGTTGGAAGCTTCAGGGAGGCCCATCTCCTTCAGGGCAAAATTGATACATTCGACAGCGCCCCTGGAAGAGTCCGCCAGAGTATAATCAAAGTCGAAAATGGCCGCCCGCACATCCCGTGTCCCCATCTAAGCCTGCGCCTTTCCAGAATCCCTCAGTCCCCGCACGACT
>DASVVZ010000360.1:0-8336 GCA_036389875.1 Pyrinomonadaceae bacterium | reverse complement strand
CGCCAGTTGCTGGTCTTGCTCAAGATGCTCGATCAGACGGTCGTTATCGCGCGCCTGCTTGATTCCGAGCCACGTGAAGAACGGCACCAGAAACAGCATCCCGACGATGGGCACGTTATCCGGCGCTGACGCGATTTTCCAGAGTTGGTGCCAGTCATTGACAGACCAGATGAATAAGCCGAGGGCCACGACCCCCACGACGAGCCAGATCAGCTTGGCCCGGCTACGTTTTGACTTACGCTCTTCCATTTCTCGCTATCTCCGCGAAGAAACTCCACACAGCTATCTCAGCCCCTATTTTTTCTTGACCGCCTTCATCTCCGCTTCGAGCATCACGGGGGCCGGGCCTGAAATGCCTCCGTCCTTGCGTATCCGCCAGAAGTGGACGGCCATAAAGATGGAGGCGACGAGCGGGATGCCGATGCAGTGCCAGATGTAGGAACGCAAGAGCGCGTTGGCGTCGACGATGGAGCCGCCGAGCAGGCCGAAGCGCACGTCGTTAAAAGGCGTCATGCCGAGTTGCGGCCCGAACGGCCCCTCGCTCCCGAACATGGGTGTCGCGCGCGCCATGTTCGTGCCGACCGTGACCGCCCAGAATCCCAGTTGATCGTCGGGCAGCAGGTAACCCGTAAAAGAGAGCAGCAGGGTCAGGACGAGCAGGACGACGCCGACGCACCAGTTGAACTCGCGCGGCTTCTTGTAAGAGCCGGTCATCACCACCCGAAGCATGTGCAGCCAGGTGGTGATAATCATCAGGTGCGCCGCCCAGCGGTGCATGTTCCTCAACAGCTTTCCGAACGGAACGTCATGCTCAAGGTAAAGGATGTCGCGGAAAGCCTGCACCTTTGTCGGGTGGTAGTAGAACATCAGGAGCACGCCCGTAAAGGTCAGAACGATGAAGAGGTAGAAGGTTATGCCGCCCATCCCCCAGGTGAAGTTGTAACGGACGGCGTCACGGTTGACCTTCGCCGGATGAAGATGAAGGAAGACGTTCGAGAGAATTGCCAGAGAGCGATTGCGGGGGTCTGAGCGGTCGTGCGAGACGCGGAAGATTGATTTCCAGAGCTGCGTGTCTCGCGGGTCACGAAGATTATTCAACTCTTCGGTGGCCTGCTCCTTGATGGCCATGCCCTCTTCGCGCACGCGCGTGGTCAGGCCGGCACTTGCCCCTGTCTCCTGCTGCTTCGTCCCCTTAGGATCAGAACCTTCAGGTTCCATAACGGTCTCCTGTACGAGCTAAGAGCTTAGAGCTTAGAGCGATATGTACGATCCTTCGTCGTTGAACTGATTGGTCTCGCCCTTGGGCCACGTGTAAAGACGGTTGGTGTCCACGACTATCTGCCCTTCGGCATCCAGTGTGACGTGCGCTCTATCCATTGGCCTTGGCGCGGGGCCTTCGAAGTTGATGCCTTCGCTGTCATAGCCGCTACCGTGACACGGGCACTTGAACTTGTTCTCGCTCGCCTTCCAGTCGGGCGTGCAGCCCAGATGCGTGCAGCGCGCGTAGATGACAAAGAGGCGATCGGAGGTTTTATCAACCCAGATGCGATGCTGTTGCTGCCACTTTGTGTCTACGCCGAGGCCATAGTCGGAGGGAAAGCCGATGCGAAAAACCGTAGAGGGCTCGAAGATGGCGCGCGGCAGGAAGAAGCGCATGAACATCAAAAAGCTCGTGGCCAGAAAGCCCGCGACGCTGGCCCAGACTATACGTCGCCGCATCTTGTTGACAGGCGCATCAGGCGTGCTTTCCACGACGGCTCCGACAGCCGGCTTGGCGGCAGGCTTCGGGATGCCTTTGGCAACCGTGGCGGTCGGCGTGGCTCCGGCTTTGGCTGCGCCTGGAGCGACCTGTGCGGCCGGCTTGGTTCCAGCCGGAACTTCCCTGGCTGGCGGGCGCGGGGCTGGCGGAGAAGCGGCCCCGGCCGGAGCCGTGTCGGGCGGCGTCGGCACTTCCGGCACAGCAGCGCCCGGAGGCGCAGCCTTCTGTGACGCAGGTACGGGCGCGCTCTCCTTAGCGCTCCCCTCCTCTTTGGCCGGAGCGCCCTCGTTATTTTCAGTTGAGCGGTCTGGGTTCTCTTCCACGCCGCAATTCCTCCCGTTCTGGCGAACCTTGCGAAATGGCTAGCAGTTCACTTCGGGGACTATCGGTTAGACAGACCCCCGGCTTAACTTGAGTACACGCAGAGAAAGATTATAGAAATCCCGGCACAGGGATTAATCTCTGCGAAAAGACCCTTGGTTGATAAGCATTGTCATGAAGAGCGCCGCGCCAGAAAAATGAATATAATGGCCCGGTGCGCTATTTATACTCCTTTTCTAGAAATTGAGGCAAGTTTTATTTTTTACGATGAAGTCACGCCCGCCGCACTTCGCGCGTGTTATGGCTCAGGCGGCGCAGCTTCGCACTTGCGAGATAAGCTATGAGCGAAAAACCCCACGTCAGGCTCTACACAAAGCCCGGTTGCCACCTCTGCGAGGAGGCCAAACGCGAGATGCTGGCCGCTGGCATAGCGGACGAGTACACCCTTGAAGAGGTCAATATAGAGGAGGACGAGGAAGCCTACGAGCGTTACAGGTTCGAGATTCCGGTCATCACCGTAGACGGCCGCAAAGCCTTCAAGTTCCGCCTGACGGCAGAAGATTTCAGGCGAAGGATTCGGCGCGTCACTTAAAGTTCAGCCCGCCAGCCAGTTCTTCAATCGAGGCAAAAAGCTGCTCGCGCTCCTCTTCGTCCTGCGTACGCCTGTAGGCCGTGAGCAGTTCTTTCAACGCGGAAAGCTCCCTGTAGAGTCCCGCGTTCTCTATCGGCGGCGTGAGATAAGAGATAAGCTCCGCGTAGGAGCGGCGCTTGGCGATTGTGCCCTCGGACGGATTGTTGACGCTGTAGATGTATATGTTGGGCAGCTCTCCGGTCAAACGGTCAGGCCAGCAGGAGGCAGACAGCCCTACCTGTTTACCCGGCATGAATTCCATAGCGCCGTGCGTGCCTACGTGCAGCAGTGCGTCCGCTCGAAAGATTTTTTCCAGATAAGTGTAGAAGGCCATAAAGCCGTGATGCGGCGCGCCCGATTCGGCCATCAGCAGCCGCATCGGGTCGCCCTCGTAACCAAAGGTCGGCTGCACTCCAATGAAGACGTTTCCGAAATGCGCCCCCTGAATCAGAAGCCTCCCTCCGAATGAGTTGATTTCGCCGGGAGCCGCGCCCCACTCGCGTTCTATCTCTTCTACATAAGGACAGAGCTTGAGGTATTCGTCAACGCTCATAGCGTGAGCGACGTTAGCGGTCGCTCCGAAGTTTTCCGAATTTCCATTGAGCAGCCTTTCGCGCAGATGGTTCGCGGAAGCAGGGACATCTACTTTGTATCCTTCACCGCGCAATCGCTTCAGCATCTCGAACGCGCTCTCGAAGACCTCAAGCTCGGCTGCCGTTCCTATGTTTCCTTTATTAGGCGGAAAGCAATAGACGACAAATGCCAGCCGAAGCTCCGCGCGCTCGGCTCGCTGCAAATGATTCCATCGCCGTATGCGTCGCGCCAGTCGCGCGCAGCGTTCCTCAAGCGGAACCGGCTCCGAGCCGCCTTCGGGCAGCCCGCCGAAGACGAAAGGCTCTGTCGCTCCGTCCAGTTCTGGGATGGCCACCTGCATCCCAGCCTGCACGGGATTGAGCCCGGTTCCGGAGTTCCGCCACGTCTCGATCGTCTGCGTGTCCAGGCTGACGACCGAGCGAAGGGGAACGTTAAGCTCCCGTAGATAACGCGAGGCCGCCTCACTGTCATTCATCGCGGGTCCGCCCACGAAGCTGAATCCTGTCAGAGAAACAATCTGGCTCACGCGACGCCGTGAAGCCGCGCCCTTATCGTCCGCCTCTCTCTTCTCTTCAACGAAGTAACGCTCCGCTGCCTCACGGTTATCCATCAGGGTAGAAAGAACCGGAATGACCGAGAGATCTTCCGCCTCTACGGCTCTAATCAGATGGTCGTAGTGCCTGCGCGCGCCGCTCACTATCTGCGGGCGCATGAGCAGCAGTCCTATAGTCTCTTCGGGCTGAAGCGCCTTTGCGCCGTCCTTAACAGGATGGCGGCGCATGTACCATTTCCTGTAGGCCGCGAAGGATTCGAACATGTAGGGCGCGTCCGGGTGATAAATCGCCACAGCCGGAACGCTCTCAGGCGGAGGAACCTTTATCTCAATCTTCTCCAGACGCTCGTCCGCCACGTAATGCTTCAGCGCGTAGAGCAGCATCGAGCGTATGTTGGCCGGAGTCGGTTGCAGGAAGTAACAGAAGAGATATAGATAGTGCTTGATGTCTCGCAGCTTGCCCGCGTTCGGCACCAGCCGCAGAAGCCCCGGCAGCCTGTCCACCAGCTTTAGATAATGAGTGTGGCTGCCGCCCTTTCTCTTTTTTGCGTGAGCGCGGGCCTGTTCCCCCATCCACGAGCCGACTTTGGCGACAAGCCCACGGGCTCGTCTCTCTCGACCGGCCTCAATCCCCGCCTCGCCGCTCGCCTGACTCTGCGCGCGGCCGAACATCTGCGCAAAGTCGAGCCGGCCCATGCGAGTGCGGCGCATGAGGTCAGGCATGCAGTTAATGACGACGACCGCAGACGGGCGCTCCCTGTAGCGCTCAAGCTCCGCAAGAAGTCTAGAAGCATTCTCGCCGTCCATCACGTGAATGACGAAGACCACATCGGCGCAGCTCAGGTCAAGCGCCGCCTCCGACCACTCATCTTCCGTGAGCGGCGAGCCGAAGTTGTACGCCGCCACACGCACATCCAGCCCGTACTCGGCCTTCATCTCGCGCTCGGCCTGCCTGAGCGGCGCGAGAAGGCTTGTGCCGACGTAAAAGACGCTTATATTCAGCTCTCTTTTAGCCTTCATGCGACGCCTTCAAGCTGGTCTTCGAGGTCCGAGAAAATCTCGCGCAGGCGCTCAACCGTATCCTTCTCGGCCTTCCAGAACCCGCGCCCCTCGGCTTCCAGCAGCCGCCCCACGAGCGAGCGCGCGGAGTGAGGATTGAGACGGCGCAGGCGTTCCAGCATGGCTTCATCCAGCACAAAGGTGCGCGCGACCTCCGTGTAAACCCAGTCGTCAACCGCGTCGGCCGTAGCGCTCCAGCCGAAGGTGTTCGTGACGTGATTCTCAATTTCAGCCACGCCGCGAAAGCCGTGCTTGAGCATCCCTTCGTACCATTTCGGATTAAGTGTCTTGGCGCGAGTCTCAAGACGAACGGTCTCTTCGAGCGAGCGCACCCGGCCGGAGCGCGAGAGATTGTCGGCCAGGTAGATGGCGGGTTTCGCCTGAGCCCTCTGCTCCACGGCCTTAGAGACGCCGCCCAGGTATTCGAAGTAATGGTCTACGTCCGTGATGCCTATCTCGAATGAGTCTATGTTCTGGTAGGTAGCTTCTACGCGGGAGAGAGCCCTGTCCATAGCCAAGCGCGCCTCGCGTCCTTCAAATGCGCGCCCCTTGGAGTCGCGCCCGTAGGCGAAGCACTTGCGCGTCACGAAGAGGTCGCCGAGCGCGTCAGCACTCTCCCACTGCGAATCCATCACCATGAAGTTGACGTTCGTGCCGTAGTTGCCGGGAGCGTTCGAGAAGACGCGCACAGATGCTTCGTCAAACGAACTCTCTTCCGCGGTCATCTGCTCTAGCACATGGCGGCGCACGAAATTCATCTCGACCGGCTCGTCCAACTCAGCGACACGCCTGACGGCCTTGTCCAGCAGCCCCACGGTCGCGCCAAAGAGGTCTCTGAAGATGCCCGAGACGGTCATCACCACGTCTATGCGGGGCCGCTTCAGCTCCTCAAGCGGGAGGACTTCGATTTCCGTCGCTCGGTTCAGTGAATCGCGCAGGGGTCGCACGCCGAGCAGCCAGAGCGCCTGCGCCACGCCCTCGCCTTCGGTCTTGATGTTGTCCAATCCCCATAGCACAAGCGCCATGGCGCGCGGGTAACGGCCATGTTCCAGTAGATGCCGCTCAAGCAGGCTCTCGGCGGTAGCTGCTGCGCGGGCCGTAGCTATCTCCGACGGAACCATGTAAGGATTGACGGCGTGAGTGTTCCGCCCGGTGGGCAGTATCGCAGGGTTCTGCACTATGTCCGCGCCCGGCCCGGGCTCTATGTACTCGCCGCGCAGCGCCCGCAGGAGGCTTTCCATCTCCTGATTTGTCTTGAGCTCAGCGCAGATTTTCTCAAGCAAGCTGAAACAGGCGCGCGAGTCCTGGGGAGAAACGCGTGCGATCGTCAACAAAACCTGTGCGGCCGCACCCTGGCCTTCTTTGACGAAAAGCTCCACGGCCCGGCGCACCAGCGACTCTACCTGCTCGCGCTCGCGCAGGGAAGATTCATTTGAGACGCTATTTTTCAGGAGCGTAGAGTAGTCTGGAAAATCCAACCCCTCGGCCACCAGGTCTGTCAGAGCGCGCACGCCCTGTTCCGGCCTGTCAAAGGAGGCGACCATTCGCAGCATGTCTACTATAGAGCGCTCTGCGTCCACGCTCCCGAAGACATGCAGGCCCGTTGGAATCAGGCGCTCTTCAATCTCAAGCACCTGTTCAAACAGCGCCAGCACCCGGCTGTCTCTGTCTTTGCTCGTCATAAGGGAATGATTCACCTGCTCATTGAAACATTGAATCGATGGACAGATGATTAAACGTATCGGTTTCCACGGCCTTCGCTGAGGCTGGAAGAGACACGTAATGCGCGCCGAGCGTGTCGGCCAGCGCGCGGCCTTCACCGTTCGAGGCGAAGCCGGATTGAGTATCAACGACCACTATTGAAACCTGCGCGCTCGTGAGCGCCCGGCCGGCCGCTTCAATCTCGCGCCGAATCGTCTCTCGGCGTTGAGCCTTGTCCGCAACAGCAACAGCCTTCATGGGGATGTTTGCTCGCCCGTCCGTAAAAATGTAGAGAAGGATTCGACGCGCGCCCTGTACGGAAGCCCGCCGTGCCAGTTCCAGAGAGGCTGTCAGGCCGTGCGCCAGCGGAGTTGAGCCCCCGATTGGAAGCTCGTCCAGCAATCGACGGGCGCGTGCGGCGCCGCGACCCGGCGTCATCAGAACCTCTGCTCCTTCGCCTCTAAAGCTGACCAGCGCCACGTGATCGCGCCTGACGTATGAGCGCTCAAGCAGGTGCGCGAGCGCTCCCTTTGCCTGCCGTATGCGATTCAAGGCCATGCTCCCGGAAGCATCCACGGCGAAGATATAGAGCGTGCCCGTCTTGCGCTTGTAGTGCTTGTAGCGAAGCAGGGTTGGCGAAAGGGGTCGGGGATGAGAGGCAGAAAAAAAGCTCTCTTTACTATTGCCCATCATCGCTCTGAGCGTGGCATCAAGCGCCAGCTTTGCGCCGCGGCCTTTCCTCTCAGACGCGCGTGCGTAGCGCCCACGCAGATTGTTGTAAGTCGCTCTGGATCTGACTCCCTGCCTGCGTGAAGAGATTTGGCCGGCGGGCAGCTTCCCGGGATTTACTTGCGGGGCTCCCGGCTCGTCTAACTCAGCACCCGGCTCGGGCAGAAGCGTCTGCTCAGGCCTGGATGAATTACGACCGTTGCCATGTGCGTCGCCGTCTCTTATGGAAGTTCCGCCGCCGCCATGAAAATCATCCGGCTCGTAATCGCTTCTTCGTAGGTCAAAAGATTCCACGGAGCCGGGCGCAGGGAAAAGCTCTGAGAGAGCCTGTTCCACACGTGCGCCGCCGGGCGTCTGGTCAAGCGGGTCGCGGCGAAGGCGATGACGCAGGGACATGACGGCGACGCGCTCAATATCTTTTTCACTGGCTTCGCGCCTGCCCTCGAAAGCCGCGAGCGCCCGCGCCGCGCGTGCAATCGTAAGCTCACCGCGATGGCCGTCAACTTTAAGCCGCAGGCAAAGCCCGGCTATGCGGCGCAGATTCTCTCTGGCTATACGCACATCCGGCGCAAGCTTCTGCGCGCGTGTGATGCGGCGTCGAAGATTCTCCTGTTCGGCTTCCCATTCCGCGCGAAAGGCCGCGCCGCCCAGCTCGAACTGGTGCGTGCGCTCTACGATCATCAGGCGCTCGTCCAGGTCGTCAATCGTTCTGATTTCAACGTGCAGGCCGAAGCGGTCAAGAAGCTGCGGGCGCAGCTCACCCTCTTCCGGATTACCCGAGCCCACAAGCACGAAGCGAGACGGGTGCTCTATAGAGATGCTTTCGCGCTCCACCTTGTTGCGACCCGTGGTGGCCGTGTCCAGAAGCAGGTCAACCAGATGATCTTCCAGCAGGTTCACCTCGTCTATGTATAGAAAGCCGCGGTTTGCACGCGCCAGAAGTCCCGGTTCAAAAGCCTTCACGCCTTCCGTCAGGGCGCGCTCTACGT
>DASVVZ010000359.1:0-2441 GCA_036389875.1 Pyrinomonadaceae bacterium | reverse complement strand
AAGATTCTTCATCGACGCGCCATTCTTATTATTCGCCTTCGTCTGAAAAATGTTAGGATAGCTGTCAAGGAGAAGGATTCAGGCATTGGCAAGCGCTACCATTGCTCTCAGCAATCTGCCCCAGGACGTACGCATACTACGGCTTGAAGCGCTCGTTGAAGCGAGCGAGACGCTCAACCGCGCCTCCGGCCTGAACGATATTCTTCACTCGATACTGGAATTGATAACTGCCCAGCTTAACTGCGAGCGCGCGACGGCCTTCCTGCAAGATCAGCGCACGGGAAAGCTGCACGCCCGGCAGATGACTGGCTCCAGGCAGATAGAGATAGTGCTGGAGAAGGGCGTGGGTCTGGCAGGCTACGTGGCCGAGACAGGCGAGAGCCTGATGATTAACGACGTGCGCGCAGATCCTCGCTTCGACCCCTCCACAGACCAGAGAACTGGCTTTACTACCAAGACAATGCTATGCGTGCCGCTTAGAGAGATGGGAGGCGCTGTGATGGGCGCGCTTCAGGCCATCAACTTCCGTGGGGAAGGGTTTTCAGCGCACGACCTTGTCTATCTTGAATCTTTCGCGGCTGTTGCAGCCGTGGCGGTGGAGCGAGAGCAGTTGGCCCAGACCGCCCTGCGCGCTCATCTGCTTTCGACCGAACTTGAGCTGGCGCGAAAGATTCAACAAAGGCTTCTGCCCGCGCCCGGCCTTATCAACCTGCCCAGGCCATTCTCCGCGTGGGGCATGAGCCAGGCTTGTTACGACGTGGGCGGCGACACCTATGACGCGGTCATGCTGCCCAGTGGCGAATGCGCCTTTTGGGTCGCGGACGTTTCGGGCAAGGGAATCGGCGCGGCGCTCTTGATGACGACGCTTCAGACCGAGCTCAGAGCGCTCGTGCGGGCCGAGAAGGATTTGGCTCAACTGGCCGCAGAACTGAATAAGAAGGTGACGGAGGCTGCGCCCCTGGGAACTTACGCCACGCTCTTTCTGGGCGTGCTCTCGGCCGAGTTCGAGCTGTTGCGTTTCATTAACGCGGGGCATCTGCCGCCCGTCTGGCTCCACCCGCGCATAGACGAAGAGAGGGGCTTTGAAGCCAGTGGGATGCCCATAGGCCTGCTGCCCGGCAGCGAGTATACGGCGGGCGTCGTTCGATTCATGCCCGGCGAGCGGCTGGCGATCTTTAGCGACGGCGTGACGGATGCCGAGAATACTGCGGGAGTAACTTACGAACTGGAAGGGACAAGGGCAGGCCTTGGGCGGATAGAGGCAAGGCAGGTCGGCGGGATAGGTAAAGCTTTTTTCGCGGACCTCGACCGCTTTCGCATAGGCGCGGCGGCCAAAGATGATACGACTTTTCTGGTAGTGGGCCTGGCTTAAGAGGAATGTAATGGCGGCTATTCTGGTAGTTGATGACGACGCGACGATACGCGACATGCTCTACGATCTATTTGAAGAGAACCATCGCTGTCACCTGGCGGAGACGGCCGAGCAGGCGCTCCTGTTCTTAGAGACGGAGCACTACGACGTGATTCTGACAGACATCTCTATGCCCGGATTAAGCGGCCTTGAGTTACTGGGCTACATGAGGCAGAGCCAGCCGGAGACGCCCGTCATAGTCATCACAGGCATACAGGATCAGGAACACGCGCAGGGCCTGCTCAAGCTAGGAGCCTTCCATTACCTACTGAAACCTTTTCGCCTGGAAGTCGTGGAAGAGAGCGTCGAAAAGGCTATCGAGTTCCACCGGCGGCAGACGAAAAAATAGTTTTCAGTTTTCAGCAGGAAAGCGAGTTGCTTTTGACTGAAAACTGAAAACTGCTTTTAAGCCACGATTCTGAGCCGGGTTTCGCACGTGCTCTGCGTCAGGCGCTCTGAGACATCTTGAGCCAGCTCTATGATGCGGCTCGTGGTGAAGGGCTTGGTGACGACCCAGTCAACCTGGGCCTCCTTCTGTTCGGTGGAGCCTACGGCTTCGCCCCATCCCGTTATCACCGCGATGGGTATCTCTTGATTCCTCTCACGAATGGCTCTGGCCAGCTCCCAGCCGTTCATGCCAGGCATGCCTATGTCCGTGAAGACCGCGTCGAACTTCATTGAGTGGTAGAGTGACAGAGCTTCGCCGGCGCTGGCGGCCGGTGTGATGGAGTAGCCTTCGCCCTCAAGTATGTCCTGCAACAACTCGCGCACGTAGTCTTCGTCATCAACCACTAGAATCCGTGTGTTAAGCGGCATGACTGCAACGGAAGAGATCGCCTCGTCGGCTGCCGGTTCGGTGGATTGAATCGCCGTGACGCCCTCGGCTATAGGCATTCTGATGCGGAAAGTAGTGCCGCGACCGACCTCAGACTCCACCAGAATGATTCCCTCATGCCTTCTCACTATTCCATACCCTACAGCCAGCCCTAATCCCATCCCGGCTTTCCCTTTTGTCGTAAAGAAGGGGTCG
>DASVVZ010000358.1:0-8621 GCA_036389875.1 Pyrinomonadaceae bacterium | reverse complement strand
TTCGGATTGGTGGACGAAGGCGTAATCATTGGAATCTTGGCTTCCTGTGCTTTGGGCGCGGCGGCCAGAGAGTTCGACGACGCGACTTCACCGAGCACTGCATGCACCCTGTCCTGATTAATCAGCTTGGTGACGACCGTCGCGGCCTGTGCCGGAAGCCCCTGGTCGTCTTCTATCAGCAGTTGAACCTGCCGCCCGTTGATGCCGCCCGCTTTGTTGATTTCGTCCACGGCCATCTGCACGCCGTTTTTGGTTGACTGACCGAAGCTGGAAGTCTGTCCGGTCAGGTCTGCGTAGAGGCCGACTTTAATCGGGCCAGTGTCGTCTGTGCCTCCTCCTCCCCGGCGCTCACAAGCTAGACCGAAAACGAATGTCGTGATTAACCCCAGGGCCAAGAGAATGCGTTTCATAGTTTCTTCTCCAAAGATTGAATTAACTTTTCCACCTATTGCACGAGCGGCGAACGGAGAGGCTGATTGCGGCGCGCTCCTCTGGCCTGAGCCGATAGTGATGCACCGTGACCGCCAGCAAAAATCCAACTTGAACTGCGGGTCTTTATAATAGCGGCGAGTTGTACTGCGAAGCAAACCCGTCGCCCACGTTGAAGACAAGAACGTAGCGAATTATACCCGAATAAGTGCGTCTGTCGAGTGCTTGCCGCAAAAAGTTTTGAAGCGCGCCCGGCGAGCCTCTCACGCATTTTCGGATAACGACGCGGCTTCTGCGGTACGCTGCTTGCTCTCTTCCCTGTAGACAAGGTTTGGGAGTCACAAAATCGTACACGCGAGCGACTCGTGCGGAAGCAGGCTTCGCGTTTACTTTGACGATTACTGAATAATCTAGAAGGGGAGATTTGAATTTATGGCAGAAACAACAGGAACTTCAACCGGACGCGGGCGTATGATGACCGGACTGTTTAGAGACCGTGAGAGCGCCGAGCGTGCGTACGGTTCTCTGACGAGCCGCGGATATAGCCAGGACGATGTTAACGTATTGATGTCAGATGAGACTCGCGATAAGCATTTCGTCGGTGGGCGCGAAACAGAGCTGGGCAACAAGGCCCTTGAAGGCGCTGGTACGGGCGCTGCTATCGGCGGCACCGTCGGCGCAACTTTAGCGGCGATCGCAGCCATCGGAACGAGCATTGCGCTTCCGGGCCTCGGCCTGATAGTCGCGGGCCCGCTCGCAGCGGCACTCGCCGGAGCAGGCGCGGGCGGCGCGACCGGCGGACTCATTGGCGCTCTCGTTGGCGCCGGCATCCCTGAAGAGAGAGTCAAGGACTACGAGAAGGGAATCAAAGAGGGCGGCATCGTGATGGGTGTCAATCCGCGCTCTGACGAGGACGCTGACTACTTCGAGAACGAGTGGAAGAACAATCGCGGCGAGCAGATTTATCGCTAGCAAGTAACAGGTTCACTCACCTACAGCAACAAAGAAGGGGGAAGGGCTTCACCGCACTTCCCCCTTCTTTGTTCTTCTAATCTCACGCTTCCCTGTGACATACTTTCATCTCTAAATCGAGCGCCAAGGTGAAGCATCATGAATGACTCGGGTCTGGAAGGGCGTGGCTTTGCGCCCGTCGAGGGCGACATGACGGCGGAGGATTTCCGCCGCTTCGGTCGTGAAGTCGTGGACTGGATTGCCGACTACTTCGAGCGGATTGAAGAGCGCCCTGTGCTGGCACAGGTAGAGCCGGGCGAGTTGAAAGCGCGGCTTCCCTCTTCGGCCCCCGCGCGCGGCGAGGCCATGAGCGAGATTCTCTCGGACGTCGACCGCCTGATAGTGCCAGCGCTGACGCACTGGAATCATCCGATGTTCTTCGCCCTCTTCGCCACGTCAAGCTCCGCGCCCGGCATCTTCGCAGAGATGCTGAGCGCAGCTTTCGACGTAAAGGCCATGCTCTGGCGCACGTCGCCCGCTTCCGCGGAGCTGGAGGAAGTCACGCTCGACTGGCTGCGGCAGATGATGAATCTTCCCCAAACATTCGACGGCATAATCTACGACACGGCCTCCGTCTCGAGCATGCACGCCATAGCCGCCGCGCGAGAGATGCTGAACGTACAGGTGCGCGAGCTGGGGATGAGCGGGCGCAGCGACCTTCCGCTCCTGCGCGTTTACGCTTCTGAGCAGGCCCACTCGTCCATAGAAAAAGGGATCGTCACGCTCGGCCTGGGCCAGCGCTCGCTCGTCAAGATTCCGACCGATGCCGAATATCGCATGGATACGGAAGCGCTCGGGCGTGCAATAGAAGAAGACCGCGGGGCGGGCATGCTTCCCTTCTGCGTGGTGGCTACGGTCGGCACCACATCTACGGCCAGCATCGACCCGGTGGAGGAGATTGCGGACATCTGCGAGCGAGAGAAGCTATGGCTGCACGTCGATGCGGCCTACGCCGGCTCTGCCGCCATCGTGCCGGAGTTGCAGCACATCATGCGAGGCTGCGAGCGAGCGGACTCGATCGTCACCAATCCGCACAAATGGCTCTTCACGCCCTTCGATCTTTCGGTTCTATACTCGCGCCGCATGGACGTGCTCAGGCGCACCTTCTCCCTGGTGCCCGAGTACCTGAGAACGAGCGAGGCCGAGACGGTTCGAAACCTGATGGATTACGGGGTCCAGCTGGGGCGTCGCTTTCGCGCGCTGAAGCTCTGGATGGTGCTGCGCTATTTCGGCAGCGAGGGCCTGGCCGCGCGCATACGCGAGCACTGCCGTCTGGCGAGCCTCTTTGCTTCCCGTATAAAAGAGTCGCCCGACTGGGAGATGCTCGCGCCGGTTACACTGAGCCTGGTCTGCTTTCGCTACCGCCCGCAAAGTGCAGGTGAAGTGAGACAGATGAGCGATGCGGAACTGGACGCGCTCAACGAGTCAATCATGAACGGCGTGAACTCGACCGGCCGCGCCTATCTTTCGCACACGCGGCTTCAGGATAAGCTGACCCTACGCCTTTCGATCGGAAACATTCGCACGACCGAGCGACACGTTCTGGAGGCGTGGGAGCTTCTGAACGAAGAGGCAGAAAGGCAGAGAAGATGAAAACGCTCGCGCTCATACTCTTATTCTGTCTATCGATGTTTGCAGCAGTCGCTCGGGCGCAGACAAGGCCGGGCATGACGGCTGCCGATACGCTTCGCATAGCGGGCGTCGGTGATGCTCAAATCTCGCCCGGCGGCGAATGGGTAGTGTACGCCGTGTCGGAGACGGCAGGAGAATCCGCGCGCACTACGCTCTGGCTGGCGCGCACGTCGCCTGACCTGGGCGTGCGCCTTTTCGAGAATGAAGGCAACCGTGTATCGCCTACGACGGCGACGCGCCCGCTTCTGCCTTCCGGCTGGAGCGCGTCGAATCCCAGGTGGTCTCCCGACGGCCGCCGCATAGCCTTCATGGCTACGCGCGACGGGCAGAGCGGCATCTGGGTAGTCACGCTTTCGGGCGACCGCCAGCCGCGTCTGGCAGCGGGCCTCAGGCAAACCAACTTCTTCATCCCTTACGCCGGAGAAGCCTTCGCGTGGTCGCCCGAGTCGCGCCGCATAGCCTTCATAAGCGCTTCCGAAGACGAAAGCGCCGGGGCGGAAGACGCTGCCAAACGTGACGACCCGCGAGTGGTGGCTCGCACGCGGTACAAATCGCGCACCAGCTTTTCAGACAATTTGCGCACGCACGTCTGGGTGACGGACGTTGACAACCCCTCGCCGCGACAACTGACCGTAGGCGATTACTACGACCATGCGCTCACATGGAACCCTAACGGGCGGGAGGTGGCGTTTCTCTCCAATCACGAAGCCGAGCCGGACGGCGTCAACAACTCCGACATCTTCGCCGTCGATATGAACGGGCAGGTCAGGCAGATTACAGCCACGCGCGGCTGCGAGTACGAGCCTGAGTGGTCGCCGGACGGCAGGTCTATAGCCTACACGGCTACGCGCCGCGACGTGACGACGATTGACAGCGTGGCCGAAGACGTACACGTCTGGGTGGTTGAGGCGCAGGGAGGCGCGGGCCGCGAGTTGACGGCAGCGCAGGATCGCCGCGCTCGCAATCCTCAGTGGTCGCCCGACAGCCAGTCAATCTTTTTCCTGGCGGGCGACAGAGGCAGAGCGCTTCTCTTCCGCGTCTCTCTGAGAAACAGGGAGGTCAATCCGGTCTTTCCGGAGAGGCGCGCTCTCTTCGGTCAAGACGAGACCATAATGGATAAGAATTTCCCGGAGAAGTGGCCGGGGCTTCGCTCTTATCAAATCACCGGTTTCTCGGTCGCGCAGAAGAGCGGCCTGCTGGTTGGGAATCCGAGGACGGGCGAGAATGTGACTCTCGGTGAAGCGTTCGCGTTTACCATCAGCGACCCCGTTCACCCGGCAGAGGTCTGGGTAGGCTCGCGTCCCGGTCTCTTTGCCCTGCTTCGCCTGTCGGGCCACAACGACGCTCTCTTAAAGTCCTTGACGCTGGTCGAGCCGGAGGAGATTAACTTCAAGAGCTTCGACGGCACGCCCATTCAGGGATGGCTGGTGAAGCCCGTGGGCTGGCGCGCGGGCGAGCGCTATCCTCTAATCCTGAGCATACACGGCGGGCCGCACGGGATGTTCGGCTGGGGATTCAACTCTACGTTTCAGGCTTACGCGGCGCGCGGCTACGCCGTGCTTTACCTGAACCCGCGAGGCTCCACGGGCTACGGCCAGAAGTTTTCGGACGGGACTTTGAAGGAGTGGGGCGGTGGGGATTACAGAGATCTCATGCTCGGAGTTGACGAAGCGCTCAGGCGTTACTCCTGGATAGATTCAGAGAGAATGGGCGTGACGGGCGGCTCCTACGGCGGCTTCATGACGAACTGGATTATCACGCAGACATCGCGCTTTCGCGCGGCCGTCGCGGCAGCCAGCGTCAGCAACCTTATAAGCTTCTACTCAACCTCTCTCTATCAGGACTTGATTCACGCGGAGTTCGGCGGCTTTCCCTGGGACGATTACGATCTGCTGTGGCGCTGGTCTCCGCTTCGTTACGTCAACCGCGCGCAGACGCCCACGCTCTTTCTGCACGGAGAGATGGACAACGACGTTCACATCACTCAGGCCGAAGAGATGTACATGGGCCTCAAGCGGCGCGGAGTTGAAACGGTTCTCGTGCGCTACCCGCGCGAAGGCCACGGTTTCAGGGAGCCGCGCCACCGCGTAGACGCCATTGAGAGAACCCTCGGCTGGTTCGACCGTTTTTTGAAATAACGAGAGGAGAGGCACAAAACGTCTTGCACTTCGTTAAAGAGAGCATCATACGTGCTGCGCCGGAGAGGGTCTTTGCTTTTCACGAGTTGCCGGACGCGCTGGAGAGGCTGCTGCCTCCATGGGAGACCGCGCGCGTAGTGCTGCCCCCCAAGAATCTGGAAGCGGGCACGCGCACCATCGTCGAGACAAGGCTTTTCGGGCTTTATAAAGTCAGGTGGGAAGCGCTGCACACCGCCTACGACCCGCCGCGAATGTTCGAGGACGTGCAGGTCAGCGGGCCTTTCAAAAGCTGGCGGCACAGGCACGTCGTAGAGCCATGCGACCTAGGCGCGCGACTTATAGACGACATAGAATACGAGCCGCCCCTGGGATTCATAGGGCGACTCGCGGCCCCCCTGGCCGTCGAGCGCCGTCTCAAACGCTTGTTCGATTACCGCCACGAGGTAACGCGAAAATGGGCGGAAGCGGAGGACTGAATCAGTTAGATTATGTTGACTCACATAGTAATCTGGAAGTACAGGGAGGAAGTTTCCGAGAGCGAGCGCCATGAGCACGTGACGCGGCTTCGCTCTCTTGTAGGAATAATTCCAGAGATAGAAAGCTTCTCCGTGGGTTTCGACGTGCTGCATCTGGAGCGCTCCTATGACACGGGACTCGTCTCCACTTTCCGCGACCGGGAGGCCCTCTCGCGCTACACGGACCACCCGGAGCACCAGAAGGTGGCGGCGCTGGGTAGAGCCCTGAGCGCGCACATAGCTTCGGTTGATTTCGAGGACGAGGCTTGAAGAGAGTGAAGAGGTGGAAGAAGTGTTTGCTTCTCTTGCTGGGACTGCTGCTGCTTTCCCAGACGCCCTTCGTCTACAGGCGATTCCAGCTACGCGCGCTTCGCGCAAAGATTCATGAGCTGAATTCAGGCCGCACGGTCCCGCCTGATGACCCTTACGCGGATTATAAGGGGGTCGTTCACGTTCACTCCTCTCTAGGCGGCCACAGCACCGGCAGCTTCACGGAGATAGTAGAAGCCGCGCGCCGGAACGGCCTCGGCTTCGTGGTCATGACCGAGCATCCTTCGGCCGCGATTGATACTGCGGAGATGACTTTGAAGGGCGTGCAGGGTGGCGTCCTCTTTATCAACGGCAACGAAGCCAGCACGGCTGCGGGAGACCGCTTTCTGGTTCTGCCCGGAAGCTCGCGCGCGCGCTCCGCCGGACTGAAGCCGGCGCAGGACTTCATCACGGAAGAGAAGTCGGACTCAAGGCTCGTCTTCCTTGCCTACCCGCAGGAGTTTCGCAGCTGGGAGGCGGCGGAAGGCTACGACGGCATAGAGGTCTACAATCTCTACACGAACGCGCGGCGCATCAACCCGCTCCTCATGTTCTTCGACGGCCTGTGGTCTTACGGCTCTTACCCTGACCTGCTCTTCACAAGATTTTACGAGCGCCCGGCCGAGAGCCTCAAGCGCTGGGACGATTTGAATAGTGCCGGAGGGCGCAGGCTGGTTGCTCTCGCCGGAAACGACGCTCATCAGAACGTCGGCCTTCATCTGGGGGACGCGGGCGGCAAGAAATACTTAGGGATTCTCCTTGATCCGTACGCCAGAAGCTTTCAGTTAGTCAGGACTCATGCGCTCCTGGAAAAAGAGAAGCCGTTGACGACCGAAGCGCTGCTTGAAGCACTGGCGCGCGGCCACTGTTACATAGCTTTTGATGTCCTGGCCGACGCCACGGGCTTTCGCCTCTCGGCCCGTAGCGGAAACGCCAGCGCCATCATGGGCGACACGCTGGCTCTCTCGGAAGGCGACACGCGCCTTCAGGTCACCACGCCCATCAAGAGCCGCATAGTCCTCTTCAGAAACGGACAGGCTGTAGAGGAAGCGCCCGAATCACTCGGCAAAGAGTTTACAGTCAATGAACGCGGCGTCTACCGCGTGGAAGTCTACATGGACGCCCTCGGTCCATCCTTCCGCGACAGGCCCTGGATTATCTCCAACCCGATTTATATAGAATAATTCCCTCACCTTAAGCCCAAATTTCCGCCGCCCGCTCTATAACAATATAGGAATAGCTTCTAATCACCCGCCATTAGCCTCTAATGGAGTACCATTATTAACTAATTACGCCATCTTAGCTTCTGGTGACGCGTCACCAGAAGCTAATCATACGAGCGATGAAGCTAATCATGCGTCACTAGAAGCTAACAAGGCCGTCTTAGCTTCTAACCACGTAAGCCTAAGCCCTGAGCAGGCCATCTTATGCCCTAAACGCACGTCAACAGGCTCTAATCAGTAATGATTACGAAGCGAGCGCAGACTCTAAGAAGATATTTACGGGAGCTTATTTAGCAGGGTGAGCGGAATCGTCAACTGCTCTGGGCAGTGAGTTTCTGAACCAGATCGAACAGCTCGTCCGGGTCTACGGGTTTGGCCAGGTGTGCGGTGAAGCCTGCGCCAAGGGCGCGCTGGCGGTCTTCTTCTGTGGCGTAGCCTGTGATGGCCAGCGCTGGGATGTTGGCCATGCCGGGCAGACGGCGCAGGTTCTTGAGAAGCTCGTAGCCGCTCATCTCGGGCATGCCTATGTCGGAGATGATCATGTCAGGTGTTTCGCGCTCGGCAATCTCAAGGGCCTCGGAGGCGCTCTCAGCCATCAGCACACGGCAGCCGCGCTTCTCGAAGAGCACGTTCAGGAGCAGAAGCGTGTCGGGCGAATCCTCCACCACCAGCACGGACCTGAGCGCGGCGTTCGGAGTCTCATAGGCGCGCACCTCCGGCTCTCCGCAGCTCTGAATTTCGCAGGGGAGCGTGAAGATGAAACGAGCGCCTTTACCTATGCCTTCGGATTCGGCGCTCACGCTGCCGCCGTGCAGTCTTGCCAGAGCGCGCACAATCGCAAGTCCAAGCCCCAGTCCTCCGTGCTGGCGAGTGGTAGAGCCGTCCGCCTGCCGAAAGCTTTCAAAGACATGCGGCAGAAATTCGGGCGCTATGCCTAGGCCGGTGTCTTCCACTATCACGCTGGCCTGCCCGCCGGACGATTTCACGCTCAGGGTGACGCGGCCTCCCGACTCCGTAAACTTGACCGCGTTCGAGAGAAGGTTGAGGACGATCTGCTGGAGCCGCACGGGCGAGCCCTGCACCACGAGCGAGGCGGGCGGAAGATTGCTCGTTATGCTCACGCCGCGCTGCTCGGCCTGAGCGCGCATGGTATTGGCGGCCGCTCGCACTATGCCGGTCAAGTCCACCGGCTCTCGCTCGAACTGCAATTTGCCCGTGACTATGCGCGAGATGTCCAGCAGGTCGTCCACGAGACGCGCCTGTAGCCGGGCGTTGCGCTCGATGGTGTCCAGAGCCTGCGTCGTGCTGGACGAGTCCAGCGCGCCCGTCTTGAGCAGGTTGACCCAGCCGAGCACGGGCGTCAG